>NZ_JAGQAY010000017.1:0-50720 GCF_024345355.1 Cyanobium sp. WKJ7-Wakatipu | reverse complement strand
TTGCTGCTGACGAGCTGACGGCACTTGATGATCTAACCACTGGCACCATCGATGCCAACGCTATTACCTCCATCACCGGCACCCTCGCTGCGGTAACGGGTGCCTATGAATCAAATCAAATATCTGGTCTGGGCGACAAAGCAGTCACCCTCACGGACACCGGATCGATTGCTGCTGACGAGCTGACGGCACTTGATGATCTAACCACTGGCACCATCGATGCCAACGCTATTACCTCCATCACCGGCACCCTCGCTGCGGTAACGGGTGCCTATGAATCAAATCAAATATCTGGCCTGGGCGACAAAGCAGTCACCCTCACGGACACCGGATCGATTGCTGCTGACGATCTAACGGCACTTGATGATCTAACCACTGGCACCATCGATGCCAACGCTATTACCTCCATCACCGGCACCGTGGCTGCGGTAACGGGTGCCTATGAATCAAATCAAATATCTGGTCTAGGCGACAAAGCAGTCACCCTCACGGACACCGGATCGATTGCTGCTGACGAGCTGACGGCACTTGATGATCTAACCACTGGCACCATCGATGCCAACGCTATTACCTCCATCACCGGCTCGGCAACCGATGTCGCTGCCGTCTATGCCGCCAAGGTCGTCTCTGGCAATGGCATCTTGGGCCTCGGGAATGAAGTCGTCATCATTATCGGTAATGACGCAGCTGCAGCTGATCTCCAAAATATCGATGCTGCCACCACTGGCACGATCGAGGCCAGATCCATTACCACCATCACCGGCACGGCAACCGATGTCGCTGCCGTCTATGCCGCCAAGGTCCTCTCTGGCAATGGCATCTTGGGCCTTGGGAATGAAGTCGTCCACATTATCGGCATGAACGCAGACGCAGCTGATCTCAAAAACATCGACGCTGCCACCACTGGCACGATCGAGGCCAGATCCATTACCACCATCACCGGCACGGCAACCGATGTCGCTGCCGTCTATGCCGCCAAGGTCGTCGCTGGCAATGGCATCTCTGGCCTCGGCAATGAAGCTGTCATCCTCAACACTGCCCACTCACTCAGCCAGCTCAAAGCGATCAATGACGCCACCACTGGCGCCATCACCCTGGACAATTATTCCGTTTCCCTCAACGGCTCCGCAGTTGATATCGCCGGTGCCCTGACCGGCATCACTGGTTACAGCGGGGCTTTGACTCTCACTGACACCGGATCGATTGCTGCTGACGACCTGACAGCACTTGATGCTCTAACAACTGGCAATGTTGACGCAAGCTCCGTTACTACAGTCACCGGCAAGCTGCTTGACGTTTCCACTGCATATAGATCCAACGGAATCGTCGGGCTCGGCAAAAATGCCGTCAGCTTGACAGATACTACACAAACTCGCTTGGGCGTTACGGCCTCAAATCAGGATATATTTAATCTGGCTTCAAATAAGCAAAAATTTGCCATCTCGTATAATGGCGATGACAATGACAACCGCTTTACGGGCTTAGCTGGTAATGACATCATCACTGGCAAAGGTGGCAGGGATACTCTAAGCGGGGGCCTTGGCATCGACGTTTTGACCGGCGATTTGGGAGCAGATACTTTCCGCTTCGATACGGCCCTTGGGAGCACTAACGTTGATAGCATTACCGATTTCAATATTGCCGAGGGGGATATATTCCAGCTGGAAAATACTGGTTCTGGTCTATTTACTGCAATCAGGGAGACAGGTGAGCTTGCGTCCAATGCGTTCGTCCTTGGTGCAGTCTTCACAAGTATTGACCAGCGTATCCGTTATGAATCAACAAAGGGTAATCTATTCTATGATCCCGATGGCATTGGTTCTGCGAAATCGGTGCTCTTTGCTAACGTTTCTCAAGGCTTGGCCATGAGTTCCAGTCAATTTCAGATCACATAAGCTAGTACCTGATTGGCCAATTGCCTGGATAAAAGAGTTTGACGCTGGCAGCAATGCAAAGAATAATCGGGCCAGGTGAATTTCAGCCCATTTATTCCGTTATCAATTTCCTTTGTTTATCTTGACCTGCCTAGGTTACTATTTTCGGCCTGTATTGACGTCGATCCCAGAAACTGACCAGACCTTATAGGAGATTCCCTGCCGGCCAGAATTGGCCTAGAGTAGCCCATGAAAGTTAAACGCCAACGTGATTACCCAGCTCACTCCGCACAGGGCGAACTGGTCGCATAGACTGGTACGCATATACCAGTTAGCCCATGTCGCGCAGTGCCGTCCAGTTTCAGAAAGGCCTCTCGCTGCCTGAGTTCCAACGGCTCTACGGCACCGAGGAGCTGTGTGAGGCTGCTCTGGAGAAGGTCTGCTGGCCCGATGGGTTCCGATGTCCGCGTTGCCAATTTCACAAGCATGGGCTGGTCTACGGCCGGCGGCTTAAGCGCTATCAGTGCCGATCCTGTGGGCATCAGGCCACGCTCACGTCCGGCACGATCATGCAGGCCACCAAGCTGCCGCTGACCACTTGGTTTCTAGCCTTTTATCTGATCGGCCAGGCCAAAACTGGGATCTCTTCACTGGAACTCAGCCGCCACCTGGGCGTCAACTACGACACGGCCTGGCTGTTGCACAACAAGATCCTACGCGCCATGACTGAGCGGGAGGAGGCCTACCTGCTGCGGGGAAAGATTCAGATGGATGATTCCTACCTCGGCGGAGAACTCCCGGGTGGGAAGCCAGGTCGGGGATCAGAGAACAAGATCCCAATCGTTGCGGCCGTCTCCTTGAACGAGGCTGGCCATCCAATTCACGCCAGGATCACAGCCGTGAGTGGCTTCTGCTCAGAGGCGATCGCTGAATGGGCCAAACGCCATCTGATGCCCGGCAGCCAGGTGCTCTCCGATGGCTTGGCCTGCTTCCGAGCCGTGACGTCAGCCAACTGCCACCACAAGTCTGTTGTCACCGGTGGCAAGCACCCCAACGACCTGCCGCAGTTCCGCTGGATCAACACGTTGCTGGGCAACCTCAAGACCAGCTTCTGCGGCACCTTTCATGCCTTCAACTTTGACAAGTACGCCCGGCGCTACTTGGGCGGCTTCTGCTTCCGCTTCAACCGGCGTTTCTCAATGGTTGCGATGACGGAACGGATCGCCAATGCAGTCTGCTGCTGCACGCCTTGCACGGAGCGCGATCTCAGGCTTGCGGAGGCTTATGGGTAATCACGTGTAGGAATGCGTTGGCGTTGAATCCAGGTAGTAATAATATTCTTTGACATCTTCGCCGTGGTTCCCTTCGCTGTTGGTGAGGCCAAAGAGGCGTTCCTTAATGATCGGGTCTTTGCCATTCCAGAGTGCTAAGGCGAAGCAAAGCAGCTGGCGGTCATCGCTGATGCCTGCCAGGCCATCCTCTCCCCACTGGTAGGCGCGGGATCTTGCCTGATCGTGACTGAAGGATTCCCAGGCATCGCCATCGGGGCTGTCGTCCTCGCGCACCGTGCCCCACTGCCTTTCGCTCAGGTAGGGACCCCACGCTCTCCACGGCTTTTGGCCCTGGTCGGCCTCCGCTAGGCGCTGGTGCTCAGGCGAGAGGGCTTCTGAGGATTGGGCCTGGGACACCACCATGGTTAACGAAGGCTTGAAATCAGTCCCTCTCACACTAAGGGGGGGCTGTTACGGCTGCTACTACTAGTGGGTGGGGGTAGGGGCGACCCCATGAGCGGCTGGATAAGTGACTACACAGATGGCAAAGGTGCGAGATCCGCGCCAGTGTCAATGCCGAGGGATTTGCCTTCTCGCTGCCAAAGCGAAGCAGGAGATAGCGTGCCAGCAATGTTTCCCAAATGCTGATAATTCTCCATTGTCAAGCAGCCGAAGAGAGATTTCAATCATAACCCTGCGGTGTTTCAACCATCCGTTGCTGACCAGAGTTCATCATCTCTGTGTAGGAAAGAGCCCTTGGCCGCTCCGGTTCAAAGGGAATAATCCTTAGGTCTTCTCTTTGAGCTCCAGGTTTCCCGGCAATGAGTTTTCTAACAGTCCAAGCCACGGCCAAGAAAGCAACCAGAGCAACAAAGACTGTCATGAGCTTCCCACATGCCTTGCCTTCCTAATTATGCAGTAGAAACAGCTGCCACCTGAAATACACAGAGCCAAGATCACCACCACCAGCGTCTGTGGATCGCCTGAGGTCACCAACAAAGTGGCTGTGCATGCGACACCCTGCGGGTGAGCAACCAAACCGGCCAGGGAAACTGGAGCAACTGGCGCCTGCCGCTATCTCAAAAGAAGTGGTAATCGACCGCCAAACCGTTACTAGTCCAAACCCAGGCGCCCTAGATGTCCCCCTGGGCTCGCCCAGCCAGAAGCCAGATACCAAGGGCAAGCAGCAACCAGGGCAAAAAGCTGAGCTCCATCAAGTCGGACAACACCTGCAGCAAGGGCGCCATAGCCCAATAAAAAACCGCTACCGAGACCGCCACCACAACAATCAGAGCTCCCATGCCTACGCGCTCCTAAATGCCTGGGGGCAGTAGAGCACCGGCCCGCAATACCCGCCAGCCGCCCTCAGCGCGCCAAGCAACAACCGTGCTGGCCTGACCTGCGGCGAGCGGCCAAGGGATCGGTGCGAGAAGCGGCACCTCGGGAAATTGCTGGGCAGCCTCCTGAGCTGTACATGCGGCCGGACAGCCTGAAATGTTGGCGCTGGTTGTAGCCAAGGGGCCACTTAGCTGCAGCAAGGCCTGGGCTTCCGCACTGGACGGCAGCCGCAGGCCCAAGCTCGACCCACCGGGATTGAGGGCCTCTGCCACCACTCCAACGGCAGGTAGCACCAAAGTGACCGCCCCTGGCCAGGCCCAAGCAGCCATCTCCAACCACTCAGAGCGCGGCGCTACGCCGAGGCAAGCAAACAGATCTTCGGAGCTGGCCGCCATCAAGATCAAAGGCTTGTCTGCCGGGCGTTGTTTCAGGCGCCAAAGCTGGTTGGCCTGGCCAGGTGAAGCCGCCAGGGCTGGCAAGGTATCTGTGGGGAACAGGGCAGCTGAACCCTGAAGGAGCAGTGCCGCCAGATCTGGCGGCTCCACGGCTGGAGATGGAACCGGCAACAATCCGGGCTTAATGGTCATGGCAATCCCTGCCCGATCCTGGCCAGCGAGCCGACGCAAAGCGCTCTACACCCTCGAGATCCCCATGGAAGCGCACCTCGGCATATCCGGCAGCACTGAGTAGGTCGATCACCGCATGGCTCTGGTCGAAGTGATGCTCCATCAGCAGCAGACCACCAGGCGCAAGGGCCTCCGCCCCACCCGCCACTATTAGGCGCAGGGCGTGAAGTCCATCGACTCCGCCATCGAGGGCTATTACCGGCTCATGCTCTCTAACCCCGGGCTCCAAACCAGCCCATACCGCAGTCGGTATGTAGGGGGGATTGCTCACCACCAGATCAAACTGTCCCCACCAGGGGCTCAACGGCTGCCACCAACTGCCCTCCAGCAATTGCACCCGATCGGCAACGCCTCCTGCCGCCAGATTGAGGGCCGCCTGACTAAGCGCCCCTGGACTGCAGTCGACGGCCCAGCCGCGACTGGAGGGCCAGGCGAGAGCCAAGGCCAGGGCCATACAGCCAGAGCCGGTGCCGAGATCGGCCCAACAGCCCGGGCCGGAAGGGGCCAGCGCCAGGGCCAACTCCACCAGTAATTCCGTTTCCTGTCTAGGGATCAGCACTCCTGGAGCGACGCTGATCTCCAGGTCACGCCAGGGGCAGCGCCCCACAAGGTATTGAAGCGGCTCGGCGGTATCGAGATGGCGTCGCCACATCGCCTCCAATTGGTTGAGCTCGCAGGCCAGTTGAACCGGCAGCTGAGCATGAAGCCGCAGCTGTTGTTGAGCCCGCCAGGGCAGGCCTCCCGCCAGATCCAGCAGCCAGTCAAAGTCTCCAGGGCTCCCGCCCAGGGCTAGTTGCTGTCGGCGCCAGGCCAACAATTGCTCCCCATCGAGCTGCCCATTCACCATGGATTCAGGCTAAGCCGGACGCCAGCAAAGCCCAGGCTCAGCCCGCACCAGCCCCTGAAGCTCCAAGGCCAGCAGACGGGAGGCAAGGGAGGCCGCAGGCTCCTCCAGCATCAGGCAGAGCTGCTCAAGCGAAGCTCCGTGCCCCAAGGCTGCTAGCAGCAAGGGATCGGCTGATCGCAGTAGCCCGTGGGAGGCCACAGGAGCAGCGGGATCTGGCGAGGCCAGGGGGCCAGGCCCTAGCTGGCGAATTAAATCTGCGGGCTCAAGCAGCACCGTGGCGTCTTGGGCGAGCAGACGATTGCTACCGGCAGCAGATGCCTTGCCCGCATCAGCCGGCACGGCCCAGACCGGCAACTCCTGCTGCATGGCGAGGGTGGCCGACTGGAGAGCCCCACTGCGCATAGGGCACTCGACCACCACCACCGCCCGAGCCAGGCCGACCTGCAGCCGGTTGCGAGCCGCAAAATGGCCTGCCTGCACCGCAGTGCCCGCCGGCAACTCGCTTACCAGCAGCCCCCCGGCACCCACCTCAGCCTGCAGCTGCTGATGGTGCCTGGGATAAACCCGCTCAAGGGGAGTGCCCAACACCCCCACAGGCCTGCCGCCCTTGGACAAGCAGCCCCGGTGTGCGGCTCCGTCGATCCCTTCTGCCAGGCCACTCACCACCGGCCAACCCGCCTGGGCAAGGGCCGCACCGATCGCCTCAGCCATGGCCAACCCATGCAGGGAGGGCCGGCGCGTGCCCACGACCGCAATGGCCTGGCGGCGCCGAAGCAGGGGCCACAACCAGCCCTTACCCCGCCAATAAAGGCGCAGAGGCGGCCGCGCCAAGGCGAGCAACTCGGGCGGAAAGGCCGGATCAGCCGGCACCAACACCCCCCTGCCGCCACGCAGCTCTTGGCAGAGCCGGGGCAAGGGATCGGGACCCCAGCGGTCGCGATAGCGCTGCAGCTGGCGGCAACCCACCGCACCAAAACCGGCAAGGGCAGCAAAGGCCTCGAGCGGAGCGCCCCAGGCTGCCGCCCAGCCACAAAAGTTGTCCCGAATGGCAACCAGCCGCTGGGCGCCAATTCCTGGACAACCCGACCACAGCAGCCACCAAAGCCGCTGCTCCTGATTCCAACCGGCGCCATCGGCGCTCCGCAGCAACCCCTGAATCGCCATAGCGCTTTCAGTACAGATGTACTGATCTTAATGCGGTCCCCGCGCCAGGGCTGCGACCGCGGCCTCCAGATCAGCGGGCAAGCGGCGCACCAGCCGGCGCTGATCCAGCCCAGGGGCGCTCTCCACCAGCACAAGCTCAACACTTGCCTTAGCCGCCAGCTTTCCGCTTGCAGCTACAAAACGGCTGCGCCAGGGCAACTTCAGACCACAGCGCGGCAGCACCTCGCTCCACAGCTGCACAACATCGCCGTGAAACAGGGGCTGCTTGTAGTCAATGGTCAAACTCACCACCGGCAGCTCCAAGCCGCGAACGGAAAGATCGCTGTAGGCGATACCAGCTGCAGCCAGGGCCTCCACCCGCGCCTCCTCAAGCCAAGCCACGTAAGCGCCGTGCCACATCACGCCGGCGTGATCCGTGTGCTGGGGCAGCACACGGCGCTCCAGCAACCAGCCTTCAGACACTCTCTTCACCACAGCCGGGCCAGCTTGGCCGGAGCGGGATGGTTGCGGTGTAGCGGGCAGATGGTTTGCACTTGCAGATCGGCCATAGGCTGACAGGCAGCCTGCTACTTCGAGTCTTCTCAGTGTTTCGCAACGTTCTAATCGCCGATTCCGGCAAAGGCCACGTGGAAGAGATGGTGCGTATGCTGCGCGACATCCCGGCGGTCCGTGCAGCCCGCATCAACCTGCTGCACGTGGTGCCTGAGCAGGCTGGTGAGAGCTTCGCGGAGCACTCCCAAAAAGCGGCGGTTATCGCCGCCGAAGCGGTGCAACGGCTCGGGCTCAACCCCAGCGAGGTGAACACGATCATTCGGCAGGGAGACACCAAGCAAACGGTGCTGAAGGTGGCCGACGAACTCAACAGCGACCTGATCGTGATGGGCTCCAGAGGCCTGGGCCGCCTCCAGTCGATCCTCAGCAACAGCGCCAGCCAATACGTATTCCAGCTCTCGACCAGGCCGATGCTGCTGGTGCGCGACGACCTTTACATCCGCCACATCAACCGGGTAATGGTGACCATCGATGGCACCGGGGTCGGTGACGATGCCCTGAAACTGGCCTGCGAGCTTGTGCGGGAGATTCCTGGCGGCAGCCTCACCGGCGTCCATGTCACCCGCCAAGACATCACCCCTTCTCGGGGCGGCAAATCCCCAGCCGATGCAGTCCTCGAAAAAGCCAGCCAGCGAGCCCGTGGCTACGGAGTGGAGCTCAAGGCAGTGCATCGCAGCGGCGATGTCGGCCGCAGCGTGTGCGCCGCCGCCGAGGATCTCAAAGCCGACCTGCTGGTGATCGCTTCCCAGGATCGGCGCCCGGTGGTTGCTCGAGGACTCGTCGACATCGACCGGCTACTGGGCAGCTCGGTGAGCGACTACATCCGCGTTCATGCCCCAGCCCCTGTGTTGCTGGTGCGGGAGCCTGAAGGGAGGAACTAGCCCCCCTGGCGGCTGTTGGTTTGAATGTAAAGAATGATCAAAAAGACCGCGGGAACCAACACGAACAAAAGGCTGGCAACAAAGCCGAGATCGTTGGTTTCCATGGCTGAAGGGGAAGTGAGGGGAGGGTATCACCGCCAAATGGGCGCTTTTCAGGAGGCTTCACCGCTCGTTGCGGTTGGGGCCTGTTCATCGCCCTGGCTCTGACCTTCACCCCCATCCTCTAAATCCTCCTCGCCTTCCTGTACCGGAGGGGCAGGCCAGGCTGTGGGGCCGCTAGGCAGGGGCTTGGCCTGGGCCTCCGCCACCAAATTTTCCTGGTCGGCCATGCCCACCTGGGGCCGAGTCAAAACCAAAACGGACTCCTGGACCATGGTTTGACAGGCAAGCCTCCAGGTTTGGGGGCGCCGGCGCAGTTTTTGGTCTTCCACGGCGGTACGGCCGCTCAGCACCTGGGCACCGGTGCCCTCCGGAATTGCCACAAAGCAGGTGATGCACTGGCCGCAGCCGCCGCAATTGCCTAGGGCACCCTTGAGGCCGTAGAGCTGAATGCCCTCCCGCAAAGCCACTTCTCGCAGGTTTTCGCCGGGATAGCACTCAATGTCGCGACCCTCGCGAACAAATCGGATCACGGGCATGAAACCTTTTTGCAGAGGTCCTCATTCTGGGCCAGGCCGTTGCGGTCCGTTACCTGGAGCGCACCGCGGCCGGAGCGCCCCTTACGATCGCCCAACCCACCCAGAACTACCCCCATGGGATTGCCCTGGTATCGGGTGCACACGGTCGTCATTAACGACCCGGGCCGATTGCTCGCAGTGCACCTCATGCACACCGCCCTGGTTGCCGGCTGGGCCGGCTCCATGGCGCTCTATGAGCTCGCAATTTTTGATCCGTCCGACGCGGTACTCAACCCGATGTGGCGCCAGGGCATGTTTGTCATGCCTTTCATGGCCCGACTCGGCGTAACCGGCAGCTGGGGCGGCTGGAGCATCACCGGCGAAACCGGCGTTGACCCTGGATTCTGGAGCTTTGAAGGTGTGGCTGCAGCCCACATCGTCTTCAGCGGCCTGCTCTTCCTAGCCGCCATCTGGCACTGGACTTATTGGGATCTAGAGATCTGGCAGGACCCACGCACCGGCGAACCTGCCCTCGATCTACCCAAAATCTTTGGCATCCACCTGCTACTTGCCGGCCTTGGTTGCTTCGGATTCGGGGCCTTTCACCTCACCGGGGTCTTCGGACCTGGCATGTGGGTCAGTGATCCATATGGAATTACGGGACACTTAGAGCCAGTCCAACCATCCTGGGGCCCAGAAGGATTTAATCCCTTCAACCCTGGCGGCATCGTGGCCCACCACATTGCTGCTGGCATCGTTGGAATCATTGCTGGCATCTTCCACATCACCACTCGCCCGCCGGAGCGCCTCTACAAGGCCTTGCGCATGGGCAACATCGAAACGGTGCTGGCCTCGGCGATCGCCGCTGTCTTCTTCGCGGCTTTCATTGTTGCCGGCACGATGTGGTATGGCGCTGCAGCAACCCCTGTAGAGCTGTTTGGCCCCACCCGTTATCAGTGGGACCAGAGCTACTTCAAGACGGAAATCAATCGTCGAGTCCAAACCGCGCTCGACAACGGAGCCACCAAGGAACAGGCCTATGCCTCGATTCCGGAGAAGCTGGCCTTCTACGACTATGTCGGCAACAGTCCTGCCAAGGGCGGCCTGTTCCGGGTTGGTCCGATGGTGAATGGCGACGGTCTCCCCACAGGCTGGATTGGCCACATTTCCTTCACTGACAAAGATGGCCGGGACCTTGAGGTGCGCCGCCTGCCCAACTTCTTCGAGAACTTCCCCGTAGTTCTCCAAGATCAAGAAGGCATCGTTCGCGCCGACATTCCCTTCCGTCGGGCTGAGGCCAAGTATTCCTTTGAGCAGACCGGTGTGACGGCTACCGTCTACGGCGGCGCCCTCAACGGCCAAGTCTTTACTGATCCTGCCGACGTGAAGCGCTTGGCTCGCAAGGCCCAGCTGGGCGAAGCCTTCGAGTTTGACCGCGAGACTTATCACTCTGACGGTGTCTTCCGCAGCTCACCCCGTGGTTGGTTCACCTTCGGACACGCCACCTTCGCCCTTCTGTTCTTCTTCGGCCACATCTGGCACGGTGCTCGCACCCTGTATCGCGATGTGTTTGCCGGTATTGATCCCGACCTGGGCGAACAAGTGGAATTCGGTCTATTCCAGAAATTGGGCGACCGCTCGACCCGTCGTCTGCCCGAGGGCTACGTGCCCCCGGCAGGCAGTCCCCTCAGCTGACCGCCAGCACCCCCGAGGACATCCATGGAAAGCTTCGCTTACATCCTGATCCTGGCCCTGGCCATCTCCACGCTCTTCTTTGCAATCGCCTTCCGCGATCCCCCCAAGATCGGCAAATAATCAGCCAGAGCCCTTTAAAGCCCCTGCTTCGGCAGGGGCTTTTTTGTTGTGCGATAGGCGAATGCAGGCCTTTCCAAATGAAAAAGTGCTGCTTACACTTGAAAGACACTCCCGGATGCCAGGGATGCAATGTCCCTCATGCCAACACACCGATAGCCGGGTGCTCGAATCTCGAGCGGCCGACAGTGGTCGCAGTGTGAGGCGGCGGCGTGAGTGTCTCAACTGCGAATTCCGCTTCACTACCTATGAACGGGTAGAGACAGTGCCGATCACTGTGGTGAAGCGCAACTCCTCGAGGGAAACCTTCAACCGCGTCAAGTTGCTGCACGGGCTGCTGCGCGCCTGCGAAAAAACAGGCCTAGAGCCGGCCCGGCTCGAAGGGGTGGTGGATGAAATCGAACTCCAGCTGCAGCAACGCAGCGGACGGGAGGTGAGCAGTGCCGAAATCGGTGAACTTGTGCTTCAGCAGCTCAGCGAAATGAGTGAGGTTGCCTATGTGCGCTTTGCCTCTGTCTATCGCCAGTTCCAGGGCGTAAGCGACTTTGTGTCCACCTTGGAAGGACTGCACACGCGCAGTGGTGGCCGCTTGCGCAAAGCCAGCTTGGCCCCGGTCAGCTGACCTGCTTCAGCTGACCGGGTTCACCTGAAGCAGGTCAAAGCAACGGAAACACGCTGCTGCCGCATTGGTACAGTGGCAAGTCGGGTTTGCTCTGCTGGCGGGCAGATCATCCGTTCCTTTCCTACTGCTTCAGGCAGACCGCCACCTATCCATGACCGTGACCCCTTCCGATACCAGCACTGAAGCGCTCAACCAAGACGCGATCAGTGCCGAGGCCGAGCTCGATTTCGCCGCCGCCATGGGCGATGACCTCGATCTAGGCATTCCGGAAGAGGTCCCCACCGCCGATGACCCCAGCAGTCGCGCTGCATCCCGCAACGACTCTGATGGCGTGGGTTTCACCCTGGATGAGTTTGCCTCGCTACTGAGCAAGTACGACTACAACTTCAAGCCGGGTGACGTTGTCAACGGCACCGTGTTTGCCCTGGAATCGAAGGGCGCCATGATCGATATCGGCGCCAAAACAGCGGCGTTTATGCCGGTGCAGGAGGTGTCGATCAACCGGGTTGAGGGCCTCAGCGACGTTCTCGTGCCAGGCGAGGTGCGCGAATTCTTCATCATGAGTGAGGAGAACGAAGACGGCCAGCTCTCGCTTTCCATACGCCGCATCGAGTATCAGCGTGCCTGGGAACGGGTGCGCCAGCTGCAGAAAGAAGACGCGACCATCTACAGCGAAGTGTTTGCAACCAACCGTGGTGGCGCCCTGGTGCGGGTAGAAGGCTTGCGCGGCTTCATTCCCGGCAGCCACATCAGCACCCGCAAGGCCAAAGAAGAGCTGGTGGCCGACTTCCTGCCCCTCAAGTTCCTTGAGGTGGACGAGGAGCGCAACCGCCTGGTGCTCAGCCATCGCCGCGCCCTGGTGGAACGCAAGATGAATCGCCTCGAAGTGGGCGAAGTGGTGCTCGGCACCGTGCGCGGCATTAAGCCCTACGGCGCCTTTATTGATATCGGTGGAGTCAGCGGCCTGCTGCACATCTCCGAAATCAGCCACGAACACATCGAGACACCGCACACGGTGCTCAATGTCAACGACCAGATGAAGGTAATGATCATCGACCTCGATGCCGAGCGGGGCCGGATCTCCCTCTCGACCAAGGCCCTCGAGCCAGAGCCCGGCGACATGCTCACCGACCCTCAGAAAGTGTTCGATAAAGCCGAGGAAATGGCCGCCCGCTACAAGCAGATGCTGCTTGAGCAGGCCGAAGACAACGAACCAATGGGCGTCACCCTCGACTGAGCCAGGCCCAACTACGAGCCCTCCATGGCTGAGCTGTTTCTGCGGGGACAACCCCTGGCCGATGCCTCGGGAACACCATTCCCAATCGAAGCGGTGTTGTTCGACAAGGACGGCACCCTTTGCATCAGCGAACCCATGCTGCACACCCTGGCCACGGCCAGGGTTTTTCATGCCTGCGAGCTGTTGGGGAAACGCCACCCGGAGCTACCCGCCAGCCGATGCGACGAGCTGGCTCAGCTACTACAGAGGGCCTACGGGCTTCGCAATAGCGCCATCCATCCGGCCGGCGCCACGGCCGTCGGCTCCCGCAGCCACAACCTGATCTCCACCGCCACAGCGTTGGCCCAGGTTGGCCTTGGCTGGCCAGAAGCCCTGGAATTAAGCGAAATCGTATTTGCGGCCACCGATGGCCTGCATGGCCAGGGGAGTGAGCACCGGCCCATCGCCACCGCCGGACTCCACGATCTGATGCAAGCACTGCAGGAAGCAGGAGTGGTGTGCGCCGTGATCAGCAACGATGACGAGGCTGGCATCGAAGCTTTTCTGGCCAGCCAAAACCTCAGGTCCAGGTTTCAAGCCCTGTGGAGTGCCGACCACAACCCGCGCAAGCCAAACCCGGCGGCGGTGCACGCCCTCTGCGCCCAACTCGAAATACAGCCCAACCGTTGCGCCCTGATCGGCGATGCCAATAGCGACCTGCGCATGGCCCAGCAGGCGGGAGTGCCCGTGGTGCTCGGCTATGGGGCGGGCTGGAGCATCGCCCCGCCGCTAGATCCGCGCTTCCCCTGCCTGCAACATTGGCGCGAACTCCAGGTAAACGCAGGCCAGCACATAAGCTGACTTCAGTTGATTCAAAGCTGCATGAGCCGCTACGTCTTCACCTCCGAGTCGGTAACCGAAGGGCATCCCGACAAGATCTGTGACCAGGTGAGCGATGCGGTGCTTGACGCCCTGCTGGCCCAGGACCCGGCTTCTCGAGTTGCCTGCGAGACCGTGGTCAACACCGGCCTTTGCCTGATCACAGGTGAAGTAACAACCACCGCCCGGGTTGACTTCAACACCCTGGTAAGGGGCGTGATCAACCAGATCGGCTATGCCGGTGCCCGCGCCGGCGGCTTCGATGCTCACAGCTGCGCCGTGCTGGTGGCCTTAGACCAGCAGTCCCCCGATATTGCCCAGGGGGTAAACGAGGCCGACGACCACGACGGCGACCCCCTTGATCTGGTGGGAGCAGGCGACCAGGGGATCATGTTTGGCTACGCCTGCAACGAGACGCCAGAGCTAATGCCTCTGCCGATCAGCCTGGCCCATCGCTTGGCGCGGCGGCTGGCCGAGGTGCGTCACAACGGCAGCCTCGGCTATTTGCTGCCCGATGGCAAAACCCAGGTGAGCGTCGTCTACGAAAACGAAGTGCCCGTGTCAATCGACACGATCTTGATCTCCACCCAGCACACAGCTGAGATCGATGGCATCTCGGATGAAAAAGCAATTCGGGAGCGCATTGCCGCCGACCTCTGGAGCCACGTGGTGGAGCCCGCCACCGCCGATCTGGCCCTCAAGCCCTCTCAGGCAGATACTCGCTTCCTGGTGAACCCCACGGGCAAATTTGTAGTGGGCGGCCCCCAGGGTGACGCCGGTCTAACGGGCCGCAAAATCATCGTCGATACCTACGGCGGCTATGCCCGCCATGGCGGTGGCGCCTTCTCGGGCAAGGACCCCACCAAGGTGGATCGCTCCGCCGCCTACGCCGCCCGCTTCGTGGCTAAAGCTCTCGTGGCTGCAGGCCTGGCCCGCAAATGCGAAGTGCAGCTCAGCTACGCCATCGGCGTAGCCAAACCAGTCAGCATCCTGGTGGAAAGCTTCGGCACGGGCGCCATCAGCAATGCCGACCTCACCACCCTGGTGCAGGACCAGTTCGACCTGCGCCCCGGGGCCATCATCGCCACCTTCGGTTTACGGGAGCTGCCCCAGCAACGCGGCGGCCGCTTCTATCAAGATGTGGCTGCTTACGGCCATTTTGGCCGCAGCGACCTGGATCTTCCCTGGGAAAACGTGGACGCCATCGCTGCCACGCTCAAGCAGGTCACTGCAGCCCAGGTCGGCGCCTGAGCTGCAGGCCGGCGGGTGAACACTGCACTTGCCCTTGGGGTGGATCTGGGCAGTAGTGGCCTGCGGATTGCCCTGATAGGGCCAGACGGCGAGCAGCTGATCGAAGAGTCCAGCCCCTATCCATCCAGCCTGGAGGAGCCTTTGGGCTGGGCGGAGGGCCTAGCAAGCCTCTGCGGGCTGCTGCCAGCAGCTACCCGCAAGCAGGTTGGGGCCCTGGCGGTGGATGGCACCTCCGGCACCCTGCTGCTGTGCCGTCCCGATGGCCAGCCTGGCCCAGGCTGCCTAAGCAAAGCCTTGCCGTATCACTTCGCTTGCCGTGAGCAGGCCCCTATTGCTGCAGCCATGGCCGGTTCAGGCCCAGCCGCCAGTGCCAACGGCAGCCTGGCCCGAGCCCTGCACCTGCTGGCTCAGGCCCAGGAAATCGGAGCGGGCGGACCCTGGCTGCTGCGTCACCAGGCCGACTGGCTAACCGGCTGGTTGCTTGGTGACTGGAGCTGGGGGGAAGAGGGCAACAACCTGCGCCTCGGCTGGGACCTACAACGGCAGGGCTGGACTGGCTCGATCGGGCGCCAGCCGTGGTCCACTGCCTTGCCGGCGATTCGCCCCAGCGGCACGGTGCTGGGGCGAATCGCTGCTACGACCGCCCAAAAGCTTGGACTGGCACCTGGCTGCCAGGTGGTAGCAGGCAGCACCGACGCCAACGCCGGGGTGCTTGCCGCCCAGCCAGGTAGGGGCGATGGCGTCACCGTGCTGGGTACCACCCTGGTGCTCAAACAGTTCAGCCCCAGGCCGATCGAAGGGCCAGGCATCAGCTGTCACCGAGTGGCAGGAAGCTGGCTCGTGGGTGGCGCCTCCAATGCCGGAGCCGGCATCCTGAGGCGCTTCTTCAGTGACGGACAGATTGAAGAATTGAGCCGCCAAATCGACCCTCGCCAGCCCACGGGTCTGCAGCTGCGGCCGCTACCAGCCCGTGGGGAACGTTTTCCCGTAGACGATCCTGTGCTCGAGCCGCTACTAGGCCCGCGCCCGATCAGCGACGTCTGCTACCTCCAGGCCCTGCTGGAGGGCCTCACAGCCCTAGAGAAACAGGGCTGGCAGCGGTTGCAAGCGGCCGGCGCCCCCGCCCTGGAGCGGGTGATCACCCTGGGGGGCGGGGCCCGCAACCCCCAATGGCGGCGGCTGCGCCAGCAGAGCCTGGGCATACCGGTGCTGAATCGACCGAGGTGCACAGCTGCCCTTGGCATGGCCAGACTGGCCGCAACAGCCCTGCAAAAACCATGAATGACCGCCTGCGCTCTGTGATCTCCATGGCGGTGTTTGTGGTGCTAGCTGGCTATGTGGGCTTTAGTGCCCTGCGTCTTAGCCTGTTGTTGTGGCAGCGCTTCGGCGCCGCCTAACTCCCTCAGCAGCTTCATCCGAGCCAGAATCACACCCATACCCACCGCCGCTCATCACCATGGCCGCCGACCCCATCACCTCCGCCGTGAGCGATCGGATTTGCCGACACATGAATGACGACCATGCCGAGGCGGTGCTGGCCTATGCCCGTCACTACGGCGGCCTAGGCGCAGCCGAAAAGGCAAGCCTGGTAGCAGTCCGAGCCGAAGCCATGGAGCTTGATGTGGATGGCGCCAAGGTCACAGTGCCCTTCGACCACTGCCTTAGTGACAGTGAAGATGCCCATCGCACCCTGGTGGCGATGTTGCGGGCCCTGCCCCGCTGATGCCGGCGGCGTGGGAACCCTGCGGGAAACCTGCAGACCCATCCATGGTCTCCTGGCCCCCTGGCCCAACTCCCCTCACGGCAGGGCTGTTAAAGCTGCTGCCCCTGGACTGGATCGCCAAACCACCAAGCCTGCACGCCGATCTGGCGGCGGAATTACCCGAGGGGGGACGCCAGGGCAGTGATCCCATCCATTGGTGGGCCGCTGGCATGTACTCGGGGCGGCTGCGCCGGCAGCTTCTTTATCTGCGCACCCATCCGAATCCAGCAATGGTGGCAGCTCTGGTACAGCAACTAGCGGCAGGACTGGGCGCCGAACCTTGGGCCAGACCACCCCTGCTGGTTGCGATCCCCAGCTGGAAGCGGCGAGCCAACCCACTGCCAAGCCTGCTGGGCAGAGCTCTTAGCTGGCAACTGGGCTGGCGCCAAGTCCCCCTCCTGCAACGCAGTCGGGCAGTGCTGGGCCAGCACCACCTAGGCCGCGAACTGCGCTGGGCCAACCAGGCGGGAGCCTTTCGCTGCTCCGCGTCTGGGCAGCAACAGCACCCCCGAGAGAAACCAGCTGTGGTGCTATTGGACGACATCCTCACGACGGGTGCTACGGCCTGCGCCGCCGCTGACAGCCTGCGCGAACAGGGCTGGCACGTGGCTGGCATGGCCTGCCTGGCCCGAACCCCGTGGCAGGGCCGTGATCTAAGATCGATTAGTCGCTTAGGCGACGGGCCGGGATAGCTCAGTTGGTAGAGCAGGCGATTGAAAATCGCCGTGTCCCCAGTTCAAATCTGGGTCCTGGCATTCTCATCCCACTACTTTCCTTCCGCGAAAAGCCTGCAGGGTTTGGGATGCCTCAACTAGAAACAGCTGAATATTGCAGCACCATGCGTGAGCATCCACTGAACTCCAACCGGATGTTCAATAACGCCGACAGCTTCGCTCAGGCTTTCGATGAAGCCTGGCAAAAGCATGAACAGCGCGATCCCCACCACGGCCTCGATCCAGCAGCCAAGGTCGATCTGATGCTCGAGGGGCTTGGCGACCATCCCTTTCTGCAAAACCAACCAGAGCTGGCTCAGCAAGTAGCCGCTTTTCGCCTCCGCCTCTTGGGGTTGGCCGGGCCCAGCCAGTAGCTTCATCCTCACAGCCGTGAACTGGCGTGATGGCGAGCTCC
This sequence comes from Cyanobium sp. WKJ7-Wakatipu, assembly GCF_024345355.1. Lineage (NCBI taxonomy): Bacteria > Bacillati > Cyanobacteriota > Cyanophyceae > Synechococcales > Prochlorococcaceae > Cyanobium > Cyanobium sp. WKJ7-Wakatipu. The sequence continues at coordinate 32,880 of NZ_JAGQAY010000017.1, read as the reverse complement.
CTGGAGCGATTGGTGCGGATGTTGAGCGGTGGCTTCAGCAACCAGGAGCAGGCTTTTGAGAATCCGCCCCTCTACGCCCACATCCTGGTCAAATTCCGCCCCCTCCCCCAGCTGGCACCGGGCTCCCTGCTGCTGGAGCAGAGCTATGCGTTTAACCCGGCAGCTCCCTACCGAATTCGAGTATTGAGGGTGGAAGCACTGAACGGCCAGCTAACGATCGTCAACCAGGCGCTGGCAGAAGATCAACGCTTCTGGGGAGCGGTAGAGGACAGCGAACTCCGTGGCCGGATTCAAACCAGTGACCTATTGCCCCTCAATGGCTGCTCCTACGTGGTGAGCGAAGAGAGCGAAGGATTCGTGGGGGAAGTGGAGCCTGGATGTCGCTGTCTGGTGGAGCGCAAGGGAGCCACCTCCTACCTGGTGAGCCGGCTGGAGCTAAACCCAGCTGGCATGCGCACGATCGACAGGGGCCACGATCCCATCACCCACGAACATCTCTGGGGATCGCTGGCGGGTGCGTTTGAATTTGCCCGAACCGACGACTACAGCGACGAGATACCAGCCCATTGGTCTGAGCAGTGGCGCGATTGAGTGGCGCAATTGAGTCTCAGGCGCTGAGCTCATCGAGGAAGGGTTGCTCCTCTTCATCAAGGAAGGGCTCCTCGGCCAGGCTGTCATCTAGAAAGCTGTCCTGTAGAGCCTCCTGGGCATGGGCCAGCTGGGGGGCAACAACTGGACGCAGGTGACGGCCTACCCCTTGATTCTCGATACCTTTTAGCAAGCCTTCAAGACGAGCCAGTCGGTCTTCGGTGTCATCGAGTCGTAGCTCCGTCTCATCAGACAACGCGCCCTGGCTACCTGCCTGGCCCTCAAGCAGCGGTTCGAGCCTCAACTCCTGAGCGGCAAGCCGCTCCTCCAGTTCAAGCAGGCGGAAGGTGATCGCTTCAGCAACTTCCGAGAGGGTCTGCAGCTGGTCAGCCAGCCGCTGGGTGCAGTCTGCAACCTTTAGCTCAACAGCCATAACCAGTGCCGATGGAATGGGCGGATGGTATCGGCGCAGCCCGGAAGCGCCAGGGGTTGGCGCCCCAGAGCCTGCAGCGCAGCATTTGTAACGATTCCAAAAGCCTTGTGAAACAATCAAAACAGGCCATATTGAAGTGCGAAGAACAAGCGGTGCATGCCACCAATACGGAATGGCCAGGGAACGCCTCAAGAGCTCGAGTCATTGCTAGATCGCAAGTGGTGGAAGGCCAAGTTTTTTGAAAACGCCCCACCCAGCGCATTGTCGAGCTCAAAATGGGGCCCTTGCCGTGGCCCCCTGCACCGAGCAAAGCCCTCCAGGCCTTGGGGCAGTGACCGTTTGTTAAGGGAGCAGTAGGCAAGCAGACATCTTGATGAGAATGGGCGAACCAAGTTGATAACAGCCAGGTTGCTGCTCCCTGCCCACAAGGGGCACTGCGCAGCCCTGGGCCCTGACCAGCCTGGAACCCCTATCCACCCTTCCGACTATTCGTCGCGACTAGGAGCCTCCCAATGTTCGACGCCTTCACCAAGGTTGTAGCCCAGGCTGATGCCCGTGGCGAATTCATCAACGCCGGTCAAATCGACGCGCTTGCGGCGATGGTTTCCGAGAGCAACAAGCGTATGGATGCTGTGAACCGCATCACCTCCAACGCATCAAAGATCGTCACCAATGCGGCCCGCGATCTTTTTGAAGCTCAGCCGGCGCTAACGGCTCCTGGGGGGAACGCCTACACCAGCCGCCGCATGGCTGCGTGCCTACGCGATATGGACATCATCCTCCGTTACATCACATACGCCATTTTCAACGGCGATGCATCCGTGCTGGAAGACCGCTGCCTCAACGGCCTGCGGGAGACCTACCTGGCCCTCGGCGTTCCTGGCACTTCGGTTGCTGAAGGCGTTCGCAAGATGAAAGACGCCGCCATTGCAATTGCCAACGACCGCAACGGCATCACCCAGGGAGATTGCTCAGCTTTAATCAGCGAAATCGGCACCTACTTCGACCGCGCTGCAGCAGCCGTCGGCTGATCAGCTCACTAAAAAGTCAAACCAACTTATTCCCCCCTTCCAATGAAGACTCCCCTTACCGAAGCCGTCGCAGCCGCTGATTCCCAGGGACGGTTCCTCTCAAACACTGAGCTCAACTCGGCTTTTGGTCGCTTTGACCGCGCCAAAAATGCTCTCGCAGCTGCCAAGGGCCTAACAGCCAACGCAGACAACTTGGTGAACGGCGCTGCCCAGGCCGTTTACAACAAGTTCCCCTACACCACCCAGATGCAGGGCGCGAACTATGCCGCTGATGCCCGTGGCAAGGCTAAGTGCTCCCGTGACATCGGCTACTACCTCCGCATGGTCACCTACTGCCTCGTGGCTGGTGGCACCGGCCCCATGGATGAGTACCTGATTGCCGGGATTGATGAAATCAATCGGGCTTTTGAGCTCTCCCCCTCCTGGTACGTGGAAGCTCTTAACTACATCAAAGCCAACCATGGCCTTGCCGGCGAAGCAGCAACAGAAGCAAACAATTACCTCGATTACGCAATCAACGCACTTGTTTGATCTGGCCTCCCGGTAAAAAGTGATTGATAGCCTCCCTGCCCAAGGGAGGCTATTTTTATTGAACAAATAAAAGATATAAAGAGTTGCATGCAGAATGAGCAACAAGGCAATAGGCGAGTTGCATTAGGCGCGCGCGAAGATTCGAGAAAGACTAGACAGCCCGGGGAAACCGTCCTCCTGCCAAAACAAAACCATCATGCCGCACAATGAAATTTTTAGCATAAAAGACTTAATAAACCAAGCTGGAGAGGAACAGGAGATTCAGTACGGCACGAGCAAGGCACGCTTGCGCATAGACCTAAGAATTGACGACATTGGGCTTTGGAAATCCCATCACGACAAACATCCTGGCAACAAAAATCTTCTACTTGCCTGCGAAAGTAACAGCGGTGAATTATCAAACACCAATCTGACCTGGGTTGTCGGAGCAGCAATCCGTTCAGCCGTGGTTGAAGGAACGACCGGAGCAAGGAATCTACTTAAAAACCTCGGTGTGTCAGAAGAGCTAGTGGATCTGGCAGCAGAACACTGTCCAGACCTTGGCGGGACAGCAGTCTGGGCATTCCATTTGGAGCGACATGGCTGGCTAACCGCTACTCCTGTGGAATCGTGAACCTGACTAGAGAAGCTCAGCAGAAAATGGTGATCAGCCAACTTGCCAAGGCTGCAAAAGTATGCGGCATAAGCAATCGCAACAGCCTCCCCGAAGCGGCAAGGGTGTTGATAGCTAAAGCCGATACCTCCAAACGGTTCCTAAGCGCGGAAGAATTAAAAACAATATGTAACTGTTGCAAAACCTCAGAAGATGCCATTGGGCTACTGATAGCGGAATCAAACCAGGTAATCGACAAAGCAAGGCGACAATTACTAGCCCAACAACCACAGCTCACACTGGCTGGCGGAGAGCTATACCCGGAGCCAAGGGCAGAAGCCTGCTGGCGCGATTGCCAACAGTTTCTGCGGGTGATCATTTACGGGGTGGCGTGCGATTGCACAGAAATAACAGATATGGCCGGCATGAGCGCATTACGTCAGTTATACAAGGAGATGGAAGTACCTATCCCTGCGATGATGTATGTGCTAGCCCGGATGCGTACACTAACCACACAGCTCCTAGAAACTTCAAAGCATGGTCATGAGGCAACCTGCCTCAACAAGGCTTTTGACAACCTGTGCAACGCTCTGCTACCAACCGAGCCCTGATATCAGGAAGCGAAGCAAACCCAGCAAGCGATTACAGAAGCGAACACAATCACAAAACACAGATGTGTCTGATCACTTGCGAATCAAATCCTGCCCGAAAATGAATCAAAAGCATCAAGCATTTTTGTTACCTGAAGATCCAAGCCAATGGAGTGCTCCTGAAAAATGGAAACCAACTGCGGCTCAGCATCAACCCGTAGACGCGCGAGGTGCATGCTGGAACAACCGAGTCCTGGAATCACTTGATCTGCGTCAGGCAAACCTTTGTCGTATAGACATAAGAGGTGCAGATCTGACTACCTGCCTGCTAGAGGGATGCAATTTAACACTTGCCCGTTATGACAAAAATACTCGTGTACCCGCTGATTTTAATCTTGAAAAGTCGGGTGCAGTAGGGCCTGGTGCAGCTCTTAATGGGGCTTTTTTGAATGGTGCAGATCTCAGGGGTATGGACCTACAGAACACCAACTTCATGGGTGCGTACCTAAGCGGATGTGACCTAAGTGGTGCAGTATTAGACGGAGCACGTTTTGTAGGAGCAGACCTTAGGTTTGCAAAAATGCAAGGCAGTCGTTGCATAGGCGCACGCTTTACCGGTAGCCAGTTGCAACAGGCAGACTTTAGGGCCGCTAATTTAACAGAGGCAATCCTAGATGGGGCTGAAAGTATCAAGGGGGCTGACTTCAGTCAAGCTACGGGTTTAGATAAGATACAGCTAGCCAACCTCCTAACTCGCTCACACATCGAACTGGATTGCTGGAACCCACTCACTAGGCAAGCGACCCGGACGACACTGGAATCGCTGCTGGGATCCACAACAAGACCCGCATAGCGCGCTGGCACTGCCAGACAAAGCGAAGCGATTGAAACAAAAGATTGAGGTTTATAAAGCTACAGTCGAGGGCTATGGGATGCCGGGGATAATTGTAGGGTATCGCCACGAAAGTCATGCCGTTTGGTCCAGCCTCCATCCTGGGTGTGGAGAGCTTCTCCCAAGAGTGCGAGGCACCACGTGAGCTAGTTCCAGGGGACGACGACCAAGCGAAGGAGTCAGTAATCCGGGCTGTCTACAGACAGGTGCTTGGGAATGCCTACGTCATGGAGAGCGAACGACAAGTTGTTGCAGAATCGCAGTTCAAGCTAGGCGAGATCAGCGTTAGAGAACTGGTAAGACGTATCGCAAAAAGCGATCTTTATAGCACGCGCTTTTTTGACTCATGCGCGCGATACCGCTATATCGAGCTAGCTTTTCGCCACCTACTCGGACGTGCTCCAGGAGATTTTGAGGAAATGCGGGGGCATGCCGAAAGACTAGATACAAGTGGTTACGAAGCAGACATCGACAGCTTCTTGGATTCTGACGAATATCAGAACACCTTTGGTGAGTGGACAGTTCCATATCAGCGTGGGTGGAAAACAGAATCCTGTGCAACGCTTCAAGAGTTCACCTGGTCATTCCAGTTGCTACGTGGCAACAGCAGCAGCAGCCTAAAAGGCAACTTGGCTGGAATCAGGAGCCGTCTTGGCGGTGCTGCCTATCAGAACCGCCCCCTTCCTGTGGTGGCTCCCTCATCACAAGATTCCCAAGGCTGGAGCTTCCGCCCAGCTGCCAACCTGACAGATCCCGTTACCCGGATAGGTGTACTCGCAGGCGAAGCAGGCAAAGTCTATCGAGTTGAAGTAACAGCTTACAGGGCCAATAACGTGCGACCCACATCACGCTATAGGAAAGCAAACAGAGTACTCTTCGTCCCATTCAACAAGCTATCCGAGCAGTATCAACTTATTCACCGCGAGGGGGGCAAGATCGCAAGCATCACACCATTAAGCTGATCCATTGCTCAAAGCAGCCCTATTTAGCAACAGAGTTACCAAATCAGCAAAAAACAAAGGAATTAGATGTCCCAAAAACGTCTAACGACTTATCTTCCAACTAACAATGCACGTCCACTAATCCCATAGACCCATGACAGCAAATCAAAGCAATTCACTTGACTTCGGAGCCACTCAGCTGCTTGAAGCACCAGCAAGGTTTTCTCGACAAAGAACTGATACCGTAGAAACTGCCACAAGCGAAGATCAATTTCGCAACCAGCAGCTTCTAAATACGCCGTCAGCATTCACTGCAAACGACAATGCTGCTTTTCACATCGCAGTAAGAGCTGCATACCGGCAGGTATTCGGCAATGTTCAGCCGATGGAAAGCGAGCGCCTGCTGAGTGCCGAATCAAAATTACGCAATGGGGACATAAACGTACGGGAATTCGTACGAAGATTGGCCCAATCCGATTTTTATCGCTCACGCTTCTTTGATGCCGTGTCTCCGCATCGAGCAGTTGAGCTTAACTTCAAGCATTTGCTGGGCCGCCCCCCCCAGAATCAAGCAGAGGTTGCTAACCATGTGGCATTAATCGCCACAAGTGGCTTCACGGAAGAAATCAATAGCTATCTTGATTCCGATGAGTATCTAAAGTCCTTTGGCGAGGAAACAGTTCCATACCCAACAAGCTGGAACTCACCAGTAGGCCAGCCTCAAGCAGCGTTCAACAGGATCGCAGCACTTGAGCAGAATTTCGCTGGCAGCGACACAGCCGTAGGAACCAAAAGTCAACTGCTAGGCAATCTAGTTAGCGGCTACAGGCTCTCAATAAAAGTGCCTGCACAGGTTTACCGATCTGGTGCCCTAAGTCAGATGGGTAGAACAGCGGCTGGTTCGACCGGAATGTTAGTGCCTGTCAAGCGGAGCAGTGCCGATGGAGGCGACTCGACACCGATGCGTGGTGATCTATACGTTGGCTTTGGGCTTGGCCAGCGCCAGCAGGAAGTATTCGAGCGCTGCAACGGTGATTCAGCAGATCAGATTACTGCGCTGATCCGCTCGGTATACCGCCAAGTGCTGGGCAATCCCCATGTAATGGACAGCGAACGCAACTTAACAGCAGAAAGCCAGTTTGCTGAGGGAAGGCTCAGCACCCGTGAATTTATAAGAGCTATTGGACTCTCTGCAGACTATCGCCGTCGCTTCTTCGAAACAAATGCTCCCTACCGTTTTGTTGAGCTGAATTTCAAACATATTTTGGGACGTGCACCCGCATCTCAGGCCGAGATGAGTGAGCATCTACAAAGGCTAGCCATTCACGGCTATGACGCAGAAATCAACAGCTACGTTGATAGCGAAGAGTATCAGAACACCTTCGGCGAAAATACTGTTCCCTACCTGCGTGTCGCAACTGAAAATGGCCGCGAACAGGTTTCCTTTAATCGCCACATAGCACTAGTTCAAGGCTATGCGGCCAGTGACACCATTCAATGTGCCTCAAGCCTGCTGAATTCGGTAGCAACAAGATCTGCACCTACAAACTGGACAAATACAACCGTACGGATTAACAGGCTTGGTGCAGCCTCTGGATCAGCTGATCCCACATCCAAGCGGTTCCGTATTGTCGTCAATGCCCAGCCTGCAGGCGGCCGCCAACGCAACCCGAACGCCAGTTACGTAGTAAGCGGCAATGACATTACAAGCCAACTGGGATACATCCATAGACGCGGTGGTCGGATCATTTCTGTGACCGAAATCACCTAGAAAACACTAGTTCATTTATTCGGGACAACTGCTAATTTCTGAACTCCCCCCCTACCAACCTAAAAACCATGGAAATCGAAACTCTTAACCGTTCCAATTCAGGTTTACGCCAATCAGAAGCTCAAGCCCAGCTGAAAGCCGCCTACCGCCAGGTATTTGGCAATGCACACCTATTTGATGAAGAGCTCTCAGTCTCTGCAGAGAGTCTATTCATCAACGGAGACCTCACTGTGCAGGGGCTGGTCAATGCTCTAGCTCTGTCCGACAGCTATCGGCGTCTCTTTTTTGATGCAAATGGTCCCTATCGATTTGTTGAACTCAACTTCAAGCATCTCTTAGGCCGCGCCCCACGAAATCAGGCTGAACTTAGCAAGCATGTTCAGCTCCTAGCCACAGAAGGATACGAAGCAGAAATCAACAGCTATATATACGGAGCCGAGTATCTAGAGGTCTTTGGCTTTGATACAGTACCTTATGACAGGGGAGTGGCAAGCCAGAAAGGTGAATCCAACCTTACATATAATAGAACACGTGCATTGACTTCAGGCTTTGCAAGTTTTGATGGTGACGGGCAATCACAATTATTAGTCAGCCTGGCGACCAGATCAGCCCCCGGAGGCAGTCAAAAAACTCCCGGCCCAGGAGGTCGCAACAACCAGCGCTATGCTATTCGCTGGACAAGCGCTAATCCTGTTGGCCTAAATCGACGGGTAACGCAAACGACAACCGTTCCCTTCAGCTCGCTATCGTCAGCCATCCAATCAATTCATCGACGCGGAGGCCGCATCGCCTCAGTTAATGAATCCTAAGTCAAACTAAACCGGAGGCGGCTCAAAGCCTTAATATATATATTAAGGCAACACTTGCGCCGCCTCCTAAAAGCATCAACAGCAAGCACCCTGGCTGCAATCCATGAATTTAAAGGACAAAGACTATCGCAAAGCAGAGTGCACTCAGATTAATCAGAGCACTGAAGAAACGCAGCCTGCGATCAACATGATGATCGATACATGGGTACACATGGTTCAGGCAGGTCGTCTGCCAGTTGCAAGGACCACTCACAGAAACAAGGCCTGAGCAGCGTTGATGCAGCTGGAATCTTTTGTAGCTCGTAGCCTAGGCCGCTGGCGATCCATGAGAAGTGGTCATTCTCTTGCTTTTCAGCAATTTGAGGATGTTCGCAGTTCAGTATTGATTGAACCAATTGGACTCCAAGATCCGTTGGTGCTTGAGTTAATTAGAGACTGCAAGATACACGACGCCAAACCCCTTCTGCCATTCCGAATGGAATGGAATGCAGAAAGTGACTGGGAGCCAGATGGCCCCAGTGAAGTATCAGCAGGATCATGCGTACTCGTTCCAATCCCAACTGATAATCAAAAAGGAATCTTACTGCGAAGCACTGGATACGCAGAGGCCGAGCAAGCAGTATCAAACTACGCTTTTTTAGAAGATGATACTTTTATACTCACTACCCAATATGGTCAATCGATTGCAGAGGAAAGGATCTGGTTCGTATCTGAGAATGTTCGCTGCCGCTCATCAGTGCTGCGAACTTCAGCCGGCTCAGGAATACTGCAAACCTCCTTCGCATCTGAAATCAGACGGTTAGATTCCTTCAGCCAGTAGAGTTCGCCATGATAGGTATTACCCTAAAATTCGCTAAAATTCTAGCTGGACACTACAGTAATTTCTCTCAGTCACAGAGCGATCCCGTAAATTTTGCCCATATTAACATCTATTTTCGCCCTCTGCCTTGGGAAGTATTTCAGGGCCCTGGTTTTTACTCCGAGCAGAGCTATGGGCACGATCCTTGGCGACCTTATAGGCAAGGTGTACATCGACTGATTTCGACCGAGAATGTGCAGATTGTTGAGAATTTTGGATTCGACCAACCAATTCGCTTAGCTGGAGCAGGCTTCACGCCTAAACTGCTCAAGCTAATTCATATTGATCGCCTTCAACAACGCTGCGGTTGTGCGATGCATTTCCAAGAGACGACACCGGGTTGCTTCAGCGGAAAGGTAGAGCCTGGTAATAAATGCCTAGTGCCACGCGATGGGCGGCCTACCTATCTAGTGAGTGAGGTGTTGGTTGATCACGAAAACTGGATTAGTAGAGATCAGGGTTTTGATCCAGCTACCAATACCTTGCAATGGGGCTCCGAACATGGGCCACTACGTTTTGAACGCGTGGCTAGCTTTGAGAATGAAGTCACAGCTGAGTGGGCACGTCTAAGTAATCATAAGGGAGAAGAACCTGAACAAATTGGATAAAACAGAAACCATGCAAGCTGACGGACCAGCTATCCAGCAATTCCGTAGCTGGATCCGCTCGCAGCACCTAATTTGCCAAGGCCAAGACTTTATTTTTGAAACAATTGATCATAGTCAGCTTGAGCGTTTTGAAGCCTGCCTAAATATGCTTGATGGGCAAGTGCGGTCTGTAAGAGCAATTGGAAACTGGCCCATGGGGCCCCGTCGAACATTCAAGATACTGAGAGCTGAAGCAGCTGTGCCGAGGCCCAAAGGCCTGGAAATTCAACGCTACTGGGCTGAGCGTGGGTCCTTTCAGACCCGGTTTTCTGAAATAAGCATTTGACGCCTACGATCTACAAAAATATCAGGATCCTGCACGGCAAAAGCATTCTGTAATAGCTGAAATATTTCATGGTTGTTCGCAACATCAATTGAATCAAGACCAATCAATGCAGCATAACGTAGCTCCCAGCTTGGCGTGAAATCGGAGGACAAAAGCTGCCGTACACTTTTGCACCATATATCAGGGAAGTGTTTATTCAAAGCCAAGCAAGCAGCCGCTCTTGATTTGCCGAATTGTGGGCGCTTGCTGTTCATAGCTTCCAGCAGCAATGCCTCAATAACAGGAGTAGCAGCGGAAGGCCAGACATCCACACTGCCAAGAAGCTGAATGAAGAAGTAATGAGCACCATAATCATTATAAGCATCCTCCTGCCATCGCTTCCAGAAAACAGGCCAGAGCTCCTCTGCTGGCCTATGCTTCAATGTGGACAATGCTAGGTAGCAACGGCTAAAGTCAGTACCAAAGAACTCATCAAATAAAAATAATATGGTTGGTTCAGTGTCGTAGCAGTGCGCCAAGACCAAACCTTCTGGCTGATCCCACATCAGCGAATCTAAACAAGTAAGCAGGTCAATGCCTGCGTGTGATTTGTCTTGGCCCGGCCAGAGTGTCCGCAGAGCGCGCAACCTGAACACAGGGGACACGGGCGCCTTGAGGATCGAAGGTAATAGATATGTAGCCCGACAGTCAATTAAATCCTGAATTGCCGACTGCCGGTCCATTTGGTTAGGCAGGGTCAGGTGGTCTTCCAATTCTTGAAGGCGACTACTATCTCCACTGAGCTGTGCAACCCCGGCCAAAGCAGCGCCGCGAACCCCTGGATTCGCCTCATCTTGCAGCGATTGAAGTACGGGCAAGGCCGCATGCACTTCTAACCCCACAAGAGCCTGGATAAGAACCCTGCGGCTCTGGCCTGGATCATTGAGCAGCGGGAGCATTGCATGATGGAGTTCAACATCCTGGCAATTGAGCTGAAGAAGGGCCCAGGCGGCATTTTCAACGAGATAGTGATCATTGCTCCTTAGGCAACGCCCAATGCTAGGGATGGCCCGTTGAACCCCAAGCCGGCCCAAAACTTCGACCGCTTTGCGGCGCGCAAGGTTAACCGCCTGTTCGCCCGAAGAATTATCAATGAGCCGCAATAATGCCTCCTCCGTTTTATCGCCGGGGAAATTCACGAGATGGGCGGCCGCCATGTAGTAGTCGCTGGCAGAATCAAGCGAGTCAAGAGATTGTTCAAGAATCGCTAGCGCATCATGGTGGCTGAGCCCGGGATGGATATTGTCGTAACTGTTGCTGGAGCTTGCCAAAATACTGTCCTCAGAAGTCAAAGTGGACGCGGCTGTGGAGCTCAAAGCAGAGCTGCTTCCAACTCTGATAGCCGGCAGGGCAAGAGCGCTGAAAGTTTAAGAGTTATGTGTCTTGATGCAACCCAGCCAGGAAGCGTTCAATATGAACCCATCTAAATTAGAGGCACAATGGGACCCCATCAATGTGGTGCGCTTTTGCTTGTTACAAGCATCAATTCTGAAACTCCCCAGAGGGTTGCGCAGAAGCTGCGAGTTCCGCGCCATATGCTGAGCCACACTATGCAGCAACTACACCAGAACGGAATCCCGGTTACGTCGGTATGTCTGATGGAGGCGGCCAGCTCAGTTTCCGCAGTGGCGACCACAGCCTCTACGGACCCAGTCGAATCGCCCAAGCCTGGACAGCCATCACCTCGCCGCCGCCGCAAATAGCCCAGCTCAGCCTTGAAGCTCGAACACACCATCAGGAGCACGCCCCTGTTTGAGCAGATCCCAGTTGATCGACTGAAGGAAAGCGGCGGTGTTCAGAGTCTCCACCACATCGACCCCCCAGTCACTCTGCTGCAGCAACGCTCCAGAGGCGCCTTGATCGTCCTTGCGTCCACCTAAGGCCAACAGCTGGCAATCATGATCAGTAGCACCTGCAGAGCAGCGAAGCTGTCGCCAGGCCAGGAGTACGGCATTGGCCAAATCGACGGGCAGCAGGTCGGCTTCCACCTGAACCAACCAGTGAGGGTGGCTGACTGCCTGAACCCGGACATCGGTGGACAGGTGTGCAACGAGACCAGCCGCCAGTTCCGCGGAATTCAAGCCCTTCAGGTTGTCGGAAACCACCTGAAGGTTGTGGGAGAGCAAAAAGCGTGTCATGTCCTGATCTTGTTAAGCCCACCATAGGATCGCGACGGCTATCCCTGATAATTAGTTCAATAGGAGGGACCCTTGTCTGCCGAGCTGTCCGCTACCCCCGCATCTGGAATCCAGCAACTGAGCGTTGAGGAAGCCAACATTCTTGCTGCAGAGCTTCGTTCCCAACTTCGTCAGGGGTTAGTTCCTTCATCCGACACCCCAGCTATTGAGCGCATGGTGGCTGGTCTCGGCGATACCAGGGGCTTGATGCGGCTCACCTTTGCCGAAAGCCTTGGAGCAGTGGGTGCTGCAGCGGTGCCAACACTCTGCCGTGCATTGCAGTCTCACGACAACGTCACCGTTCGACGCGCTGCAGCTAAGACTCTGACCCTGATTGCAGATCCAGCTGCCTTGCCCGTTTTACTCGAAACCCTACTCTCAGATTCGGATCCCGTTGTGCAGGGATCAGCGGTCGGAGCGATGGCTGCAGTCGGCGAGCAGGCTCTCAATCCACTCCTCTCAGTGCTGGTTCATCCAAAAGCTTCGGCCATGCAACAGGGGCTGGCCAGCTGGGGGATCGCTTTTATCGGCGCCAAGGCGCCCGAAGCGCTTCGCCAAGCAGCCAGCTCGCCGGATGCCAGGATAAGAGCGGCAGCAATAGCAGCTCTCGGCGAACAGATCCAGGCTTTGGGGGATGACGAGGCGAGACAGCTGCTTCTAACCGCGCTGGATGACCTGGACTCCGAAGTGCGGGCAGAAGCTGCAACGCTGATGGGGAAGTTGCAGGAGCCAGAATGGGCCTGCCCGCGCCTGCTCCCCCTGCTCACCGATTCGGAAGAACAGGTTCGCAAAAATGCTGCTCTATCGCTGATGAAGCTAGGGGCCAGGGATGCATTGCCTGCCTTAAAAGCAAGTGTGGAACAGGAAGTACAACCTGGTGTCAGATTAGTGCTAGAGCTAGCAATCAGTCAGCTAAGCAAGTGAGGATGACAATCGTCTCGCGTCAGCCCGGCTGAGGTTGACGCGCTTGCAGTTCCCTTATTCGAGCCAAGGCTGATTCAAGGGTCTCTCGCACATAACTATCTAACTTTGGTTGGTGCTGCAGATCCTTAAGAGTCGGTTCAATTGCAGGATCATCAATCTGGGCGAGTGCATTGACAGCTGCTACCGCCTGGGCTGGATTATCACCACCCACCACTCTTAGCAACAGCGGCACCGCCTGCCCACCAACCTGCCCAAGGGCCATCACCGAAGCAACAGCCACAACCGGTGAGTCGTCGCTAAGTGCCTCCTCGAGAGCCTGCATCGCTGTCTCGGGGAAATGGATCCCAGGCTGGTTTGAAGCCACCTGGGCATAGGCCTTCACGCAGCTGGCGCGGATAGTGCTGTCCGTGCTAGCCATAAGAAGATCCGCTAAGGGCAGCAAGGCTGCCTCGCCAAAGGCGCCAATACCACGAACAGAAGCCCTGCGTAAAGCTATATCCGGTTGGGCCAACAAACCAAGCAGGCGAGGTAGAGCTTGCTGAGGCCAATCCCTGACCATAGCCATAAAAGCCTGGCTTTGAATATAAGGATTAGGGTGGGCAAGATCATCAAATAAGATATCTAATGCTTCCATTTTCATCGAGGAGAGGGGGTAGGCGACGAATCATTTTCACACAAAAAAGGAGGCCCGAAGGCCTCCCTGGTTTGTCCTCAACAATTAATCAGAAACTGATCAGGAGAGGGCGTTGATTGCGTAATCAAGGTACGACTTCAACTCATTGAGAGCCTGGGGGCTCATGTCACGAGGGGAGCAAGCCCGATCGCGGGTGAAGGTGAGCGCTTCCACGTAAGCAGCGGTAGGCAGACGCAGGGTGCGGTACACCTCACGGGCTCCGGCAATGCCCCACTCATCGAGAGGGCCGGTGCCGCCCACAACCAGGCAGTAGTTGATCAGACGCAGATAGTGAGCGATGTCGCGGTAGCACTTGTCCACCTTGACCTGGTTCTCACCAGCTTCGCCGGCTTGCTTGAGGTAGGGGTACTTGCTGAAGCAGGCGTCACCAGCCTCCTTGGTCACTTTGTCCAGACCGGCAGCCAGCTTTTCAGCAGCTTCAAGACGAGCAGTAGCTCGCTGAATGTTGCCCTGAACAGCTTCCAGGTCGTTCTGGGAGGGGAAGCGACCAGCGGCATCAGCGGCGGTCACAACAGTGGTCACAACAGACTTCATCGTGAAGATCCTCGTTTAATTGAGTAGTAGTGGTTTAAAAAAAGCAATCTCTTCGGATGAATCAGCTGAGGCCGCTGATCACACGGTCAAAGTAGGTAGCAGCTTCAGCCACTAGAGCGGAGCAGTCGCCCTGAACGGTTTCCATCTTGCGGAAACGGGTTTCCACAGGGTTGGTGCCGGTGGTGTTTGTCTCGTTGATGTGAGCTGTGGAAGAAGCCTTCATGATGGCCACGGCGCGAGCGGCAGACTGAAGGGGAACGCCCAGAGCGATGTAGGTTTCCTTGAGGCCGTTCAGGCAGCGGTCGTCCAAAACCGATGCGTCGCCTGCCAGCAGCGCGTAGCTGATGTAGCGAAGCACAATTTCGCCATCGCGCAGGCAGGCGGCCATGCGGCGGTTGGGATAGCAGTTGCCACCAGCCTGGATCAGGCCAGTGTTTTCGCAGATCATGCCGGTGACTGCATCTGAAACGATGCAGGAGGCATTGCTGGTGATGGCGTTAACAGCGTCTAGACGCTTATTTCCCTCAGCAACATAGTTACGGAGAGCAGCGAGCTCACCGCCTCCAATAGGGGCAGTCTTCGAATCTGCGCTGACGACAGCGCGTGAAAAGGCGTCGAGCATGGGAAAGGGGCCAGGGGTGCTTGTGCTTAGCCAATTGACAGCCAGTGAAGATCGTTAGATCTGTTCAGGTCTGTATGGCGTAGCTGCCTCTCGGGGAAGGCGTAAGGGGAAACTACGGTCATCTCCCGCCTCAGGCCCCCGAACTAAGCAATCATGCAAACTTTCGTCACCCATCGCGCTCGGACTTGAAAAGTGCAGCGCTGGCAAAGGGTTTTGGCAAGGGGAAGGCACGCACTCCCTCCTAATCGCGGAACAAAGCACCAGGAGATTTATCTTTTCTTCCATTTTCACCATGGATGCGACCCATTTGAAGCTGCTCTAGTGGATCGCAGCGGTCGACTCCGTATGCTGACATCCGCCTAATCCAACCCATGACCGACGGCACCACCGCTCGCGCCGACACGTCTGCAATCAACGGATCCGATCCCAGCCGGCAGGAGTTGGAGGAGTCGATTGATCAGCTAGCGGCCTACCGCGATCGACTTATCAAAGATGTGATCGGCATGGGGCAAAGACTGAAGCTCCCTCAGAAGCAAGTCGAATTCACCCTGGCTCAGCATCCCGAGCTGCAGAAGCTAGAAGCAATTCTGGCTCAGCTTGAGTCCCAGAAGTCCGAGCAGGACTAACCCCCATCCCCCTCACCCGCCCGTGGCACCCATGGACCCAGCCCGAACGATGGACCAGTTCTTGGCGGCCAGTCGAGGGGCCTGGCTGACGCGACGGGCTGTGCACCACCTCGACCACCAAGATGATGAATTCGGCGATTCCAATCTTGTTATCGAGCCCTTCTCCGCTGAGGATCCAGCCGTCGAGCAGATATGTCTAACTCTTAATATCAATCCTCTTCTAGCAGCAGGAGGGGCCCGTTTCTGGTGGGAGAGCAATCTAAAACCCCTAACCAGAACAGAAGATCAAGCGGCTGTATTAATAGATATCCCTCTAGCCGGAGATCCCTCTCAGGGTTTCCTGGTCCGTGACAAGGGCTACGTGGAGAAGCAGCCCGTCCTCAGTCAATACACCTTTTCCAGCGATGGCGTCATGACCGTTACCACGCGCTATGACAGCAATGTCGGCACGGAGCGCTGCTGGTTCGTCACGGATCAGGTGCGAATGCGGGTGAGTTCAGTGCAGTGTCTCGATGGTGTGTCGATGACCACCTACTGCACGGAGCTTCGTTGCCCCTCCGACGCAACTCTGCAGTCGCTTCGGGAAAGCGCCGATTCCATGGCCGCCGGTTTCCGTTAACCCACCCTGCTCCTGAGCGCTCCGAGATGTTTGACCCTTTTTTGCAAGAGCTCAATAGCAGGCTGGAACGGTCTGGAGCGCAGCCCATTGCCCCACCCGATGGGCTAGCTGAATGTCGCTCCCCGAAGAGGCAGAGCGTGATCCAAAGCTGGCTCTGGCAGGTGCCTGGGTTCCGGCGCTGGCGGGTGACCAGGATGGACGCGGGGGACAGCCTGCAAGTGTTGAATTCGGTGGCCTATCCCGAATACAACAACGATCAGCCCCTTATGGGAATCGATCTCCTTTGGTTCGGCACCCGCGGCAAGCTGGTCGCAGTGCTTGATTTTCAGCCACTACTGCAGGATCAAAATTATCTTGACACCTATTATCAAGGCCTAAAAGAACTTATTTCTCGCCACCCGGATCTTCACGGTGCTGAGGCCATGCGCTCATTTGATCCAAACCAATATTTTTCGCCCTGGCTGCTGTTCTGCCGTGGAGGAGCTGAGGAGGCGCAGGAATCGTTGCCCAGAGCTTTCACTGCCTTTCTCGACTGCTACTGGCAGCTCAGCGCCGAAGCCGGCAAACGCACTTCCATAGTTACAGCAGAAAAGGTGAAAACCCTGCAGGAGGCATACGATGTCTATAGCGCCGAAAGAGATCCGGCTCACGGCCTGTTTAGCAGCCACTTCGGCAAGGCTTGGTCGGATCGCTTTCTGCACGAGTTCCTTTTCCCATCTAGCCCGCAGCAATGACAGCACCGCAAAGCTGCAGCCTTGACCAGGTCCGAATCCCCGGTTGGCGTTGGCAGCCCTTTCTTGATCATGCAGTCGAAATGCTTCAGGCATTGGAGCCAGCCGCCTACCCCGTGCCGGAGCAGTTTCTGCAAAAAACCGGATCCACCGGTTCGAAGGCACAGCCGGTAGTTGTGCAAACTGCAACCTGGGCATGTCAAACCAACAAACTTCGCCAGGTGAGGGCCGCCTGCGTGGAGGCGGGGCCAGCAGCGTCCGTGCTGAACCTAGTCATCAATCCCCACTGCCGTTTTGATCTGCCTTTCTTCGGAGCAGATTTGGTCACGCTGCCCTCAGGCCATCTGCTGGCCCTTGACCTGCAGCCGGTTGACCGCAGCGATTCCCTCCATACCCAACCTGTCTGGGATCGCTTGCTTCCAATTTTTAACAGCTGGAAACCTCACTTACCTGATGGCGGACCCATTCCTGCTGAGGCGGAACCTTACTTTTCACCTGCATTTCTCTGGACCCGTCTACCTTTGGGAGCAGCCTCCGATGAGCTGATCAGCACCGTTATATTTCAAGCCTTTGCTGAGTATTTAAAGCTTTATTTACAGCTCGTGGATGAAGCGACCCCCGTGGCAGACGATCGCTCAGCGATATTGCTCAATGGCCAAAAGCGCTACACCAGCTACCGGGCAGAGAAAGATCCGGCAAGGGGGATGCTCGGGCGCTTTCACGGCACGGAATGGACCGAGACATATATCCATGAGGTGTTGTTCGATCTGGATAGACACTATCCCGATCAAAACGTAGATCAAAGCAGGCCTATGGCATGAAGAGGGCCACTTCCACTGATCAGCTCCACCAGGAAAGCGGACAATCCGAGCATAGCTAAGCGGCCATTCCACACTTCTGAGCTGTTGTTCCAGCCCCAAGCCCACTTGTCCTGGGGGTAAAGCTTCACGGTGCTGGGCAAAGCCGCCGCCTGGTCAAGATTCACTTCGGGTCCATCCAGGGCCTGCTGGACGAGTCGCGCAAGCCCCTGGATGAACGCAGGGTTGGTGTCGAGCGCCGGCACACGGCGAAAATTAGTGATGCCCGACTCGAAAGCAAGCTTGCGGTACTCGATGTCGATCTCTTCGAGGGTCTCGATGTGCTCGCTCACAAAACTGATCGGCACAACCACCAGATCCTTCACACCCTGCCGCCCTAGCTCCGCCAATGCCTCGTCGGTGTAGGGCTTGAGCCACTCCACAGGACCCACCCGGCTCTGGTAAGCGAGGGTGAAAGAGTTGCTGTGGCCCAATGTGGCCTCCAACTTCTCGATGATCAGCCGGGCGCAGGTTTCGATCTCCCCTTGGTAGGGATCGCCCGCTTCTTCCACGTAGCTCTTAGGAACACCGTGGGCGCTGAAGAACACGTGGGCGCTGTCAGGGTCCGGGCAGGCCTGGATCTCGCGGGCGATCAGCCCGGCCATGGCGTCGATATAGCCCCGGTCATCGTGGTAGCTGCGGATGCATCGAATCGGCAAAGCTGCGAAGACAGGATCAGCCTGACGAAGACGCTGAAGCTCCCTAAAGCTGGAACCGCTGGTGCTAATTGAGAAGTGAGGGTAAAGAGGCAGCACCACCACCTCCTCCACATCGTCGGCTTTGATGTCTGCCACCGCCGATTCGGTGAATGGGTGCCAGTAGCGCATCGCCACGTAGCTGGTGGCCTCGATCCCAAGCAGGCGCAGCGCACTCTGCAGCTCCCGCGCCTGCTGCTCGGTGATTCGCCGCAGTGGCGAGCCACCGCCGATAGAGCGATAAGCCTCCTGCGACTTGCTCGCCCGCAGACTGCTGATCAGCCAAGCCAGAGGTTTCTGCAGAGCCGGGTTGGGTAGCCGGATGATCTCCGGATCCGAGAACAGGTTGTAGAGAAAAGGGCCGACATCCTGGATGCGCTCCGGACCCCCGAGGTTCAGCAGGAGCACACCTACCTTGGCCATGGCTTGGCGATCATGAGGCCAAACATCACCTTAGGTCTACAACCGCTGGCAGCTGCACTCGCTCGGTTAATTAAGAAACGTTTAGGGTCAGCGCTGACAACGAAGTGGATCAAGCCACGCCCCAGCCCCAGGGATCTTTCACCAGCGGATAGTGGCCTGAGAGCCCCATAAACTTTTCGCCGCGGACCCTCTGATCACGAAACAACGATTCTGGAAAACCCGATTACCGAACTGAAGACGATGGAAGCTTCAGATAACCACGCGAAAGCCGCAGCTGATCGGCAATGGGACCTTATGCGCGCCAGCTTTGATGGCGACTGGCAGGGAACAACCACCTGGTATGGCCGCAACGGCGACGGCATGAATATGAAGCAGGGCACCGTCAGCCCGGAGGCCTCGCTTTACGCCATCCGCTTCTCGGATGCGCATACGGGTGAATGGCATGGAACCGGCCTCCGATTCGCACCGGGTGGAGAACGCCGCTTCCCCCTATGTCGGCACAATTACAACCTCAGCCACAACTGCTGGCATTTTCCGCAGACTGCAGGTCAGTCGAGCCTGCAAATGGCAGGCAGCGTCGCGCGTGCTGGGCATGAAGTGAACTTCTTCAGCGGTCGCAGTCGTTCGATGCTGGTTGCGCTTTACCAGCAACAACCGGATGGACAGATGCTGCTGGACTCAATCGCCGCCACACCCTTCCGCTGCCAACGCACCAGTCCTGATCCAGAACGCGCTCAGTTTCAATCGTTGGAGGCGGTATTCGAGACCGTCTTTGGCTGGCAAGGGGTGGAATCAGTGATCAGACCCGGATTCAGTTCAGGAATTGCAACTTCAGAACAGCAGTTGGCGCCATTCTGTAGCGAATGGTTTATCAAGAATGAAGTGAACGGGTTATTTGCAGATAATTTAATCTGCAGCCTGCCGGAGAGCTTGCCAAAGCATTCATTTGACATCCACTTCGGCTGCATACTAGATCATCAAAGCTTTGTGCATCTGACAATGGAGTTTGATGCCAATCACAATCTCTTGGCCTGGATAGAGCGCCGCTATCAGCCCACCATGCATGGATGAGAGAGGCTGAAGCCAAGCTGCTTAAGCTTCTCATTACTCACCCGCGCATTAAGGATTCGATCGCTGGTGTCTCTGGTCAACCACTTGGCCAGTGGCAGCCCAGCGCGCTCACACAACCGATCTGTGAGCTCTTGGCCGTTGTACTGGGTGTCATTGACCAGGTTGTACGTGTCATTCAGGCCTTGGTCAAAGGCGAAGTTGATACCGCGAACGATGTCGTCGCGGTGAATCCAGCACGGCACATTCAAGCCATTACGCTGCACTAATCCGCCAGCTGCACTGAGCAACATGGCCGGAATATCGCGTCCAGGCCCATATATGCCACCGAGGCGCAACACGCAGACCTTGATCGATTCGGAGCGGACGGACGCGATCATCTGCTCTGCCCTCAAAAGCACGGAATTCACTGGATGATTTGAATCAGTTGGATCGCTCTCACTTGTGAGCGCTCCCTGCCGGTTGCCATACACGCCACAGCTACTTAGGTGAACAAGCTGCAGTGGCGAGCTGACAGGCCGACGGCTAAGCGTTTCGATCAGCCGTTGCAGACCGCCAAGAAAGGTCTGCTCGTATTGGCTCAGCTCAACACTAGAACTCTTCGACGGAGCGAAGGACACCAAGATGCCGTCGAGATCTGCTGCGAAGTCCAGGCGGCTGGAGGGATCCGTCGAATCAAAAACCAGCGGATTCTCTACTAGGTCGGCCAGCTCTGCCAAGCGTTCACGCCGGGTTGTGGTGCCCCAAAGTGCATGCCCTTCCTGCTTCCAGGATTTGGCAACCGCTTCGCCCACGTAGCCACAACCCAGGATTGCGCGACGCTCGCCCGAGGGCAGGATCGGGCGCTCTTGGAGAGACAGCAACTGATAGAGGGAAGCCAGATCTGGGGCAGAAGTCATCCCGCAAAGCCCAATCATGAAGTTTTGCAACCCTAGGCCTGCCGGATGGGGGGTTGCGTTGTCACCGCTACGGATGACGCTCCCTGAGCCCTACTCGGTTCTTGTGGCAGCCTGAGCTATCGGCTTAAGCCCATGCCCGTCTATTGCGTCGAAGTGCCTGGGCTACCGCCACTTTCCGTCACTTGCGCCGGCTGCAGCGGAGATGCTTTACAACTGGCACTGCGGGAGCAGGGACTGGACAACTTCCGTGTGGAGCGGCGCAGCAAGGATGGTCGCCAGTGGTGGTTTCAGGCCAACTTCAAGCCAGGCACCATCGACCCAGCCACCCCTGGAGGTCTCACCCGGCTGGTGAGCGTTGATCTAATCGAGGACTGATGGGTCCGATCCAAGCGCCGCCAAACCTCAGGCCGCCACCACTTCCGTGCTGCCCGAACGCTGACGCCGGGTAAGGAAGCCAAACAGAACCTTGCCAATGGCGGCGATCAGATTGCCTTCCAGTTCCTGGAACATGGTCATGTTGAGGTGGAAGGCGTGGTTGGCCTCCTCCACAATGCGATCGGCCATGGCTTGGTCGATCGGCAGGCCGTCGAGGGTGGTGCGGTAGTTGGCCTTGAAGCCCTTCTCATCGGGAATAGCCGCGAATTCGTAGAAACGCAGGCCATCGTGCTCGCCCAGGCTCATCGCCTTCTGGGCGATGTTCTTGAGGATCTGGCCGCCGGAAAGATCACCTATGTAGCGGGTGTAGTGGTGACCCACCAGCAGCTCCGGGCAATCCCGCGCCACCTGATGCAGCCGCTCTACGTATTGCTGGGCTCCAGGGGTGGGTTGGACCGCATTACGCCAGTCACCACCGAAATAAAAGGCAAGATCCTGCTCGAGACTTTCGCGCCGGTTCAGCTCTGGAAAGGCCACCGGGCCCACCACCGGATGCTCCCTAAGCCGGCCAAACTCCTCCTCCATGGCCGAGTACACGAAATAAAGGTCGGCCACCAGGGTGCGGTAGCTGGCCTTATCCACCACCCCCTTGAGGAAGCAGCTCACGAAGCCGGTGTTCTCCGCCATCGTGTGGGCCTTTTTGGTGCCTTCACGCAGTTGGGAAGCGAGCGCAACAGCCATAGGTGCCGGTCTGAGGAACAGGTATGTCGGCAGCAACTTAGAGGGGACGCCCTGGATTGGTTTGCCCCTTTGCGAAGAGTTCACGACTGGAGTATTAGGCCCGCCATGCGCGTTGTCTTTGGGGCTGAGCCGATGCTTTGTAAGCCCGATTTATGCGATTCCGGTGCCTGGCTGGCTCTCACTCATTGAGAGCCAGTCCTCAGCGGACCTGCCGGAATAATGCCCAAGCTGAAATTTGGAATCAGCCCTGGGCTGGCAACATCACTAGGAGCCCGCGTCACGCGACAGCACCCATGGCCGACGCCGACGCCAGCCCCCCCCAGGCAGGCGAACCCATCAGTGAGCAGGAAGCCCTGCGCCGGCTCCGCCAGAGCGAAGACTCCTCCCAGCAGTACTACGGAGCCTGGTGGCTGGGCCGGATGCGCAGCCAGCACCCAGAGGCAGTGCCCCTATTGCAACAAGCCCTGCGCCAACGCCGGCCCAGGGATAGCGGAGCCGGCGTGGAGGAGAACGCGGTAGCCCGCAATGCCGCCCGCGCCCTCGGCAAACTGGCCCCAGCAGCGCAAGCGGCCATCCCCGACCTGCTCGACACCCTGCAGGATGCCGACGACGGACTACGGGAAGCGGCAGCCCGAGCCCTGGGCCAACTCGCAGCAAAGGCAGCCATCGAGGCTCTCTGCGAGAAGCTTGCTAGCGGCCCCGCTGTGGCCGGCGCCCAGCAGACCAACAGCCCCCGCCTGGTGGAACCCTGCGAAGCCCTCCTGGAGGCCCTGGGCGACATCGGTGTCAACGAGCCGCGGGTGCTGGCCGTGGTGAAACCCTTCCTCGCCCACGAGCGCCCCCTGATCCGCAGCGCTGCGGCGCGCACCCTGCTGCAATTGAGCGGTGAGGCGCGCTGGGGGGAACTGCTTGTGGACCTACTTGACCATCCCCAGCTGCAGGTGCGTCGTGCAGCCCTGATGGATCTAGGTGCCGCTGGCTGGCGGCCCGGATTTAAAGCCATTGCCGCCACCCTGGCCGAAAACAGTCTGAAATTGATGGCCCTGCGGGGGCTGGTGGAACAGGGCAACGGCGACCCCGGCGACGAAGCCCTGCTGGCCTGCATGGACGCCTTGCTATGAGCCAGGTTCCAGCGGTGGCAGCCCGAATTGCAGCCCTGCAACAGGCCGGCAGTGCCATGGCCCTACTGCAAGCCACCCAGGAACTGGCGAGCTGCGCCGATGCCAGCGCAGCTCCGGTGCTGGTGGAGGTGTTGGGCTTCAACAACCCCGGTGCGGCAGTAGCCGCCGTGGAAGGGCTGATCAGCCTGGGGACAGCGGCCGTGGAGGCCCTGTTGCAGCTCGACCCCGAAAACTACGGGGCCCGGGCCTGGGCAGTGCGCGCCCTCGCCGGCATCGGCGATGTGCGCGGGCTAGAGCTGCTGCTCGATGCCCTCGGCAGCGACGTAGCTGCCAGCGTGCGCCGGGCTGCCGCCAAGGGGCTCGGCCAGTTGCAGCTGACCGAGCTCCCCCCTGCCCAACAGCACGAAGTCCAGCGCCAGTGCCTAGGAGCCCTACTGGCCGCCACCAGCGATGGCGAGTGGGTGGTGCGCTATGCGGTAGCGGTGGGTCTGGAGTTGCTGGCAGCTGGCCTGCCCGCGGAGGCACCGGAGAGGCAGCTGGCCCAACAGGGCCTGCTCACACTCCAGGAAGCGACTGATGGCACTCCTCCGGTGGTGCAGAGGCGCGCCAAGTTAGCCCTTTCACGGCTGGAGCTGCAATGAAGAAACGGGTGCTGTTTGTCTGCCTGGGCAACATTTGCCGCTCCCCAGCCGCTGAAGGGGTGTTTTTGCACCTGCTGGAGCAATCTCAGTCCTGTGACCGGTTTGTGGTGGATTCGGCTGGCACCGGGGGCTGGCATGTGGGCAAGGCTGCCGATGCCCGCATGCGCGCAGCCGCCAGCCGCCGCGGCATCCAGCTACCCAGCCGGGCGCGACAGCTGGAGCTGGCCGATCTCAACCGCTTCGACCACATCCTCACAATGGACGCCAGCAACCTGCTTCAGGTGCAAGCCCTAGTCGGGGAAGCTGGCGGCAGCAGCCTCGCCCGCATCGAGCCCCTACTGCGCTACTGCAGTCGGTTTGATGTCAGCGAAGTGCCCGATCCCTATTACGGGGGAGCCGAGGGATTTGAGCACGTGCTCGACCTACTGGAAGACGCCTGCAGCGGCCTGCTGCAGGCCCTAGACGACTAAGCGACTAAAGGTCTAAACGCCGTTAGCGGCCGGCCAGGCCTCCTCCGGAACCCTCTCGCGGAACAGGTCCACGAGTGCCTGGATCACAGCCTCAATGGCCATACCGTCCGTAACCAGCTCCACCGCATCCTCTGCCTGGCACAGCGGCGCCACCTCCCGGCTGGAATCCTGGTGATCACGGGCAACTATCTGGGCCTCGAGCTCAGCCAGCGGTGGCACCGCAAAGCCCCGGCTCTCGAGGTCTTGGGCGCGACGGCGGGCCCGCTCCGCCGCAGTGGCCGTGAGAAAAACCTTGAGCTCGGCGTCGGGGAAAACGGCGGTGCCGATGTCGCGGCCCTCGGCCACCAGCCCCCCCTTAAGCCCCATGGCCTGCTGCTGGGCAGTGAGGGCCTGGCGCACACAGCCGTGGGCAGCCACCAGGGAGACCTGGGCCGTTACCTCCGGGCTGCGAATCGCCTCGGTCACGTCGAAGCCATTGATGCTCACCAGCTGCTCGCCGGCGCCGCCGGCACTGAGCTGCAGATCCAGATCCAGCAGCAGGGGTTCCACAGCCGCCGCATCGGCAGGGTTGGCTCCCTGGCGCAGCACCCACCAGGTGAGGGCCCGGTACATGGCGCCGGTGTCTAGATAAACCAGGCCCATCTGGCGCGCAAAGGCACGGGTGACGGTGCTCTTGCCCGCCCCCGCTGGTCCATCAATGGCAACGATCGGCAGACGAGACATCAGAAAACAATGGTCGATCAGGCGGCTTGAACCGCAGTGAACCGCAGTGGCGAGCAGGGCCAAGCCTTGCACTTGCTGCAATGGCTCCAGGCTATGGGGAGCCACAAGCTCCACATAATCCACCCTCAGGCCCGCCGCTTCCAGCTGCTGGGCCAGCTGGGAAGTGAGCGCTGGGGCCTGGGAAAGGCCGCCACGCACTTGGGCAGCCGCAGCCGCCAGACCAGCTGGCAGCGCCGCGGCCTGCTGGCGCTGGGAGGGGGAAAGGCGACGGTTGCGGGAACTGCAGGCGAGCCCATCGGCCTCCCGCACTGTGGGGCAGCCCTGAATGCGCAGCGGCAAGCCCAGATCCGCCACCACCCGCCTCAGGATCACCAGCTGCTGCCAATCCTTTTCGCCAAGCAGCAGGAGATCAGGGCGCACCAGGGTCAGCAGCCGAATCACCACGGTGGCCACCCCCTCAAAGTGCTGGGGCCGGTGGCGGCCACAGAGCCTCTGGCGCAAAAGCAAAGGCGGCACCACCCGGGTCAAGCCGGCCTCGCCCCGGGGGTAGATCTCCGCCACGTTTGGAGCAAACAGGGCCGTGGCACCGGCGGCGGCGGCTAGATCAATGTCGGAGCGGAGGTTCCGGGGATAGGACTCGAGATCTTCCCCAGGGCCGAACTGCAGGGGATTGACAAACACACTCAGCAACACAGATGGGGGCTGGCCTGACCCTTGCCTCAGTGCCGCTGCTCGGCGAATCAGCTGCTGATGACCCTCATGCAGCGACCCCATCGTGGGCACGAAATGCAGGGGAGCCTGCTGCTGCTGCCGCCAGGCGGCTAGGTCTTGGCATGTTTCGAGCAGGTCCAAGGAAAGAGCGGCGGCAGCCAACAAAAAACCCACCCGCCAGATTGGCGGATGGGCTGATCAAGGGAGCTGACTTGGCTCAGCTCACTGGAGCACTTCGAGACGCACTTGAGCAACGCCACTGGCTGTGAGGCCTAAGGACTGGGCAGCTCCATGGGCAATGTCAATGACGCGGTTGCCGTGGAAAGGACCCCGGTCGTTGATGCGCACCACGGCGCTGCGGCCATTCCAGAGGTTGGTCACACGCACCTTGGTGCCGAAAGGCAGGGTGCGGTGGGCCGCCGTGAGGGTGCCAGGACGAAAGACCTCACCGTTGGCAGTGCGGTTTCCAAAGAAACCGGGGCCATACCAACTGGCCTGACCCTTGGAGCTATGCACCACACGGGGCGCTGGCTTGGGGGCAGGAGCGATGGGGGTCGGAGGAGCCTGCTTGATCTGGGTGTCACTTGGTGACAGCTCCACATCGACCTCGCGGATGGCGACTGCAGGCGTGGGGCCTTGGGGCTCAGGGCTGGAAACAGCCGTCGCTACAGCATCGTTGCTGGTTGCGGCGAGGCTGGAGTCGGCGATGGCGGGAACCAAAGCACTGCCGGAGAGAAGCAGGGCGAGGGCCCCAAGGGAGAAGGTGCTGCGCATAACAAACGAAACTCGCCGCTATTGCGGCAATCACCAGCCAGAGGCAATTAGTGATTCGTCAGCGTTGGATTCGCTCTCAAACTGAATGGAGTTGAGATACGAATTCGCGTTCGGGGTTCCTATCGGGAATTGACGACAGGGCAAAGTTAACTGCTTCAGCCGGCCCTTTCGGTCAAAAACGACACCTACAAGATTGATCAGCAATTGCAATCCAAGCGGCCAGGGCAGGCGCCTACAGGGCTGAGCGGGGGTCGGCAAGGCCAGTGAGGATCAGCGACCCAAATCACAATCATCAGCGCAGCTAATCGCTTGAGGTGCCAATCGAGCAATTGGCCCCGAATTTGGGCAGGTGGCATCAGAGGATCGGAGCTGCAGATGGGTTCGCAAGGGATGGACTACCGCACAGCCGGGGTGGATGTGGTCGCAGGCAGGGAGTTTGTGGAGCGGATCCGGTCCAGTGTTGAAGCCACCCGACGCCCTGAGGTTGTGGGCGGGCTCGGAGGCTTCGGGGGTCTATGTCGACTGCCCGCCGGGCTGCGGGATCCCCTGCTGGTCTCCGGCACCGACGGGGTTGGCACCAAGCTTGAGCTGGCTCAGGCCTACGGCCGCCACCACGATGTGGGCATCGACTTGGTGGCGATGTGCGTCAACGACGTAATCACCAGCGGGGCCGAGCCGCTTTTCTTCCTTGATTACATCGCCACAGGCAAGCTCAGCCCGGAGGCCATGGCTGAGGTGGTGGAGGGCATCGCCGATGGTTGCCGCCAAAGCGGCTGCGCCCTTCTTGGCGGCGAAACAGCCGAAATGCCTGGCTTCTATGCCCCGGGCCGCTACGACCTGGCCGGTTTCTGCGTGGCCGTGGTCGAGGCGAGCGCCCTGATCGATGGACGGGCCGTTAGTCCAGGGGATCGCATCCTGGCGGTGGCCAGCAGTGGGGTCCATAGCAATGGCTTCAGCCTGGTGCGCCGCATTCTTGAGAGCCAGGCGGTCGATGAACTCACAACCCTGCCCCACAGCAACCAAAACCTGATAGACGCCCTGCTCGCCCCCACCCGTCTCTATGGAACCTTGGTTAAAGCCTTGCTTGCCAGCAAGGTGCCCATAAACGGCATGGCCCACATCACCGGCGGCGGCCTGCCTGAAAACCTGCCCCGCTGCCTGCCCACTGGGGTGCACGGCGTGATCGACCCAACCAGCTGGCAGCGTCCAGCTCTGTTCCACTGGCTGCAGCAAGCCGGCGAAGTGCCGGAGGCCGATCTCTGGAACACCTTCAATTTGGGGGTGGGCTACTGCCTAGTGGTGCCGGCAGCTGCAGCGGATCAAGCTCTCGCAATCTGCCAAGACACTGGCTACGAGGCATGGGAGCTGGGCGCGGTGGCCAATGGCAGTGCTGGAGCGCAACCGCTGGCAGGACTTCCCTTCAGCGCTTGATCAGCCCGGCTGCCAATGGCCAATTGCATCAGAGTGGGCTGCTGGCCCGGTCGGAAGACGCTCTCCTGCCTAGGGTGCTGGCCTCGAAGTTGATCAACACCTATCGCCCCGGTTCCTGAGCCGGGGCGATGTTCGAGCCATACGTAGTTGTATTAGGAGTGGCGTCATGACGCAATCAATAGGTTCACCACAGCGAATAGCGGCCCCAAGCCCCTTGGGCTCCTCCGCTGCACCTCCCCTCGGCACCGGTCAACGCATCACCCGCCGCCGCAGCTCGGCCGGCCCCGTAGCCCCAGCCCGGCCGCAACGCCCCCGAGAGCTTCAGGCAGCGCCCCAGCGGGGTGGAGTGAGGCCCACCTTCCTCACCCTGCGAGATCACGGCAAGGTCTATGTAGCCGACCTGCCCCGGCTCTCAGACGGCCAACTGGCCCACGTGACCAAAGAAGCGCGGGAGGTGCTTGAAAGCCTGGGTCGCCGGCTTGAGGAGCTTGAGGCTCAGCCTTTCCTATCCCAGGCCGAACAGGACACCAGGATCCGGGCTTCCACCAAGCGGGATGTCACGGAGCGCTTCCTGCGCTCAATCGATGACGAGCTGCAGCTACGCCACAACAACCCCGCCCTGAGGGCAGCGGCTGGTGAGTCGCTGGCTCGAGCCTTCCTGGAGCTGGCACGCCACCGGCTGCCTGGAGCCACCTTCGATTCCCTGCTGCAGGAAGCCCTGGCAGCCTGCGGTCCCGAAGCGGCCGCCGAAGCCGAAAGCCACGGCGACCACGGTCCCAGCCCTGTGGTGCCCCTGGTACGCCCCCAGGCCATGCCGGTGGTGCTCACCCTCGATCCAGCCCCCCAGGCCGGCTAGTCGCTCTGGAAGGGATTGGCAGGCATGCCTACGTCCAATCCCAGCGCCAGATCATCTAGACGGCGACGCTCCTCCTCAGACAGGTTCCAGGCCAGGGCAGCCGCGGCCTGCTCCACCTGCTCCGGCCGGCGCAGACCAGGAATCGGCAAAGCGCCGTGGGCACGACACCAGTTGAGGGCCACCGCCGCCAGGCTGGCGTCGCGACTGGCCGCGATTCGGGCCATCTCAGCCTGGAGCTCAACCAAGGCGGGAGCTAGACGGCGGAACAAAGCTCCCCTTGGCCCCCTAGGCAGAGGCCCATCCGCCATTGATCTGGCCAGCAGCCCCAGGGCCAGGGGGCTGTAGGCGATCAAACGGATACCCAGCTCACGGCAGACTTCAGCCACGCCGCCCGGCTGGACCGGATTGGGTGCCAGCAGTGATAGCTGCACTTGGAGGCTGCTGAGCGGCACTCCCCGCTCGGCCAAGCGCTGGTGCACCGCCCGCAGGCGACGCGGTCCCATATTTGAAACGCCAAGGGCCGCCACCTCCCCCTGCTGCACCAGATCAGCCAGACCCTCAAGCAGGGGGTCCTCCTGCCAGGGGGCGTAACGAGCCGTGCTCCAGTGCAACTGCACCAAATCAATTCGACCGGCCAGGCGCCGTTTCGAAGCCGCAAAAGCCCGGTCATAGCCGCGGCGCCCCAGTCGCCAGGGGAAGGGGGCGAGCTTGGTCGCCACCAGCAGCTGGTCGCGTTGTGCCGCCGGTAGGGCCGCCGCAAAGCGGCCCAAAAGGGCCTCACTGCGGCCGTTAAACCTGCCAGTGCCGTAGGAGTCCGCGGTATCAAAGGTGTGCAGGCCGCAGGCCACAGCACGCTGGAAGGTGGCTTCAAGCACCGGATCCTGGCTCGGGTCGTAGCCCCAAAGAAATTGATTTCCCCAGGCCCAAGTGCCAACGCCGATGCCGGCCTGCCCCACTGGATGCGCCATCGTGGAGTTAGGTGCCAAAGCGGATACCTCCCAAAATGCCCGATTCCCCCCCACCCGGCTGCGCCAGCTTGCCTAATAACACCAGCCAGCCGGAGCCTCCCCTCGAGCCGGTTCTTTGCCAACACTGCGGACGCACCGCCAGCAATGGCATCAGCTGCCAGGGCAGCTGCGTGGCCGACTCGGGCTACTGAGCACTCCCATGGCTCGGATGTTCAGCCTGGGCCTGATGCTGCTGGCCTGGGCCAGCGCCGCCCAAGCAGGGGGCTTCGGGCGCTGGGAGATCGGGCTAAGGGGCTGCTCGCTGAGACACGGCCAGATGGGGCAACCCCAGCTACTGCGCGAACAGAAGCAGAACTGCGTCCGGTTGCGGCTTGAACAAAACATGGAGGGGCTGCTGAGTGTGCGCCTGATCACGCCCTCTGCCAACCAACTATTCGGCAGCAGGAGCCTGGTCTTCGCCGGTGTGCTCGCCCCCGGTCAAAAGCCGATGCGCTGCGGCGCCGATGGCAAATGCAAACCGCAATGGCCTATCCGGCTGGATGTGACCACGGTGGCCACCAACGTGGAATTAGACGGATCTCCAGCGCCCACCTTGCCCCGGGCCCAGCTAGCCAAAGGGACATGCCTGCTGGAACGCCATCGCCTGAGGTGCGAGGCCAGTGATTCCAGCGGACAGAGGTGGGAAGCTCAGGCCCGCCTCTGAAATGAGACGGAGCTTCAAGCCGAAGCCATTAATAAAGGCGGCACCCAGATTCGAACTGGGCAAAATTACAATATTTTCAGTATTTAGCACCATATATGGTGTCAAATGCGCCAAGACAGCACCAAATACAGGGGCAAGATTCCAACTCACCTTCCGCTCACCTTCCACTGGGGGTAAAATCAGTGCTCTGAACGCCTCCCCAAACTGGGTCGAAAGAAGGTGAAATCAGGGTCTCCACCGCTCCCAGAGAACTGGTCGGTGCTCAGCGTTTCAGATCTGGGCATCAAGGGGTCTTACCCCAACAACCTGAAGATTCGTAAAGTCGCCCGAACGCAAAACCTCTCAGCGTCCTGGTTGCCGTCGCTGGAGGAAGACCATCGCCCTGACAAGGGGCGTGTAGGGAAGACGGGCAAGCGCGACCCCCATCGTGGGTCTATGGGCATCCCCGACCCCTATGAGGCGGCAAGGAGGGCGGTGGTCTGGGTCCAGGAACTTCAACGCTCAGCACGGGTCTTCAAGGAGCAGCAGGAAGCGGAGCACCACCACGCCCTGGAGACCTACTGGGAGCGGTGGTATGCCCGTGAGGGCAGCAAGCGCAAGACCCAGAGAAACTTCGCCCGATGGAGCAGGGACACACACCTGAAGTGGGATGGCGGGTCCTACGGGGTCAAGCACCAACCCTGGGCACAGAAGTCGGTGGAGAAAATCACCGCTGCTGACTTTGATGACTACTGGGCGGTGCTGGATGCCCGCAGAACCGCCACGAACGATATGGGCGGCACCAAGGCACGGCAGAAGACACTGATACGAGACCTGCTCAAAGAAGCACGGTCTGATTTCCCGCACCTATCAATCCCCGACTTCCCCTCCATCTCCAGGCAGGTCAAACAGGTTCAGCACCTGAAGCGATCTGACTGGGATCGACTGATGGGAAAGATCGTTGAACTCTCAGGCGGAGCAGCAAGGGCAGACCTCACACCCCAGCAATACAAGGCGCTGGAGTGGAAAGCAGCAAATCGCTTGAACCAGCGGAACTGGGTCGATCTCTACGACACTCTCAACCTGATGTGGTTCTTCTACTTACGGGCAGAAGACCTTCCACGACTCAGAGCGGAGTGGTTTCAGGATCACGGCGAAGAAATCATCTGTCTCCTGGAGCAGACCAAAGGAAACCGACCTCAACAGCGAACGACCCACTACCGACCTGATGCGATTGCGAACTGGAGGCGGATGAACCTGAGACGCCCAAAAGGTGTGCTGGTATTCCCGCACATCAAACGGTCGGAATCGGATATCTCAGGGACCCTGAAGAAGAACCTGAATGACCTTCTGCGGTATGTGATGGATCAATGCGACCCACCAATTCCGTCTCAAGGGATGACAATTACCAACATACGGCATACGGCATTTCGTCTCACTCTGGAGGAAGTCCCTGAATTGGGTCGCCCTCCTGGGATTTATGCCTTCGCCCAGAACGGGATGACTTCAGCGGAAATGCTCCAAAGAACCTACCTGCGATTCATCGAAGAAGAAGCAACCGCAAAACGGGCAAGAACGCAGATCAAACCAGGTCAATGGTCAATGGTGAAGAGAGTGGAACTCTGAGGACTTTCTCGCACCGACTTCCCCACGGATTTTTTCTCACGGGATTATTTTGAGGTCAGGAGGAATACCTTATAGATTAGGTTCCCCGATTGATTTTCAACTGCTCACTCACGAACACCAAATAAATCAGTCCGAAATAAGGGCATTGTGAATCTCCATCAGCAGGAGGCGTGGGAACTTCTGGTTGATCAAACGCCAGTTCCCATCTGGAGCGATGACCAACCAGAACGACCTTATCCCTTTGGAAAATACAAGTTTCCGTAATATCTCCTGCTGATCTTCGTCAAAGAGATTTTCAGGGTTCTCCAGGGCATAGTCGGCAATGCTGTCCTCCAGAATTGCCTGAATGGCATCCAGTGATCTCAGGTCCTCTTCCTTGTCAGATAGTGGGCGGGTGTCGTAAATGGAGAAGTTCATTTGGATTTCTCAGCATCAATGGAAGCAAAGGGCTCCTGCACCTCCAGTTCTGCCAGGATCCGCTTCTGAATGTCCAGTTCCCGCATCAGGTAGTCGTAGGTCTCAGGAAGGTAGTGATCCAAGGACACCAGTTGATCCTCCAAGAAACGGATCTTGGAAAGCGCCTGCTGCTTACTTGAGTTGCCCATATGCCGATTGAATAATTTTCTTGAGAAACTGCTCTGGTTTCAGGCGGTTTCGCTTGGCGACCTCAAGAAGCATTTCGTATTCAACGGAATCCAAGAGGATAGGTTTTGCCATAGTCATACCACTGTTTGCTTATACTTTTCATACCACCTGTAGGGTACCTCGAAATTTACGAGATTTGCCAGCTCTGATCACCATAAAAAAATGCCTTTCGGCATCGTCGCAGCAGATCATAAGTGCTCAAGCAATGCAATATTGTCGGCAAATTGATTCGTACTGG
>NZ_JAGQAY010000016.1:0-52678 GCF_024345355.1 Cyanobium sp. WKJ7-Wakatipu | reverse complement strand
GCGGCTGGCAGGCTTTCAATCGATCCGCACCGGGATGCAGTCGGTGATGCACGACATCACGGCGCTGATGGCGATGGTCATGCGCAGGACACAGCCCAACCCTTGCTAAGACTTTGAATCAGCCCTGGGTGGGGTGGGGTTTTCCGCTGTCTTCAAGTTGGCTTCCCGCGCTTCCCCATCACGCCGCCAGCAGCAGGTTTTGCTCAGCAGGCCCAAGCCCTCAGCCGTTCTGCACCCAAGGCCCGCGAGGCCCTGGTTCGCTCCGCTCCCCGCAGCCGAGCAGGCGAGCCTCCAGTTCCCTATCTGCGGCGCTTCATCACCGGTGCCCTGCAGCATCACCTGCGCGATGGGTGCGGCTGGTGCGCATTCCCCATCGCCTGCTTCAGGACCAGAAGCTCGACGTGGATCACTGATCTGAAATCAGGAAATACCCCATGGCCCGATAACCCCGCAGCCGCCGCTCCCACATGCGTTGCGGCACCGGATGGCCGAGGTCGAGCCAGTCGATGATCCGCACGCTGGTTTTCCCCGTTTGATGCCGGTGCAGGCGGCCGGCGTACTGCTGCAGGGTGCCCTTCCAGGACACGGGCATTGCCAGCAGCAGGGTGTCGAGCGGTGAATGGTCGAAACCCTCACCCACCAAACGCCCGGTGGCCAGCACGATACGGGGTGCCTCCGGTGGCAACGCTGCTAGCGCGGCCAGGGTGGCGCTGCGCTGGCGTGCGCTCAGGCGGCCATGCAACAGAAACAGGTTCGGTACCTGATCAGTTAGAGCGTTGGCGATCGCCGTGATATGTCCGGTGCGCTCACTGAGAAGCAGTAGCTTCCGGCCCGCTTCCCAGCAGGCGAGGGCCTCGGCCACGATCCGTTCGGTGCGTGATTGATCCTCCACCAGCCGGCGCATCAGCTCCTGGATCGGCAGATCGGCGGGCAGCCCCTCGAGTTGATGGGTGCGGCTCACCAGTTCCAGGGTCTGGGGCGCTCCGGCGGGCCGCTGGGCGGTATAGCGGATGGGTCCGCATTGCATAAAAATGATTGGCTGGAGACCATCGCGGCGAACCAGGGTGGCCGAAAGCCCCAGCACGTAGCGGGCCTTCAACTGCTTGAGGATTGCCTCAAAGGAGGAGGCGGCGATGTGGTGACACTCGTCGACGATTACCTGCCCGTAGTTCTGCACCACGGGGTTCACCTCCCCCTTCCGCACCAAGGACTGCATCACGGCGATGTCGAGGCGGCCGGAGGGTTTGGCCTTGCCGCCACCGATGCGACCGATCGCTTCAGTGGGGACGTCTAGGAAGGTTTGCAACCGCTCCTGCCATTGACGCAACAGCTCGGCCCGATGCACCAGCACCAGGGTGTTGACCCCGCGGCGCGCCAGTATCGCTGCTGCTACAACGGTTTTCCCGAAGGCTGTCGGCGCTTGCAGCACGCCGATTTCATGGCGCAGCATCGCTTTCACCGCGGCTTCCTGGTCAGCGCGCAGCTGGCCCACGAAAGCCAGCTCCAGCGGTGATCCCTTCTGGCGTTCATCCACCAGCTCCCAGCCGATCCCCTGCTCCTGCAGCAGAGCCTGCACTGGCTCCAGGCAGCCGCGCGGCAGGGCGATGTGTTGCGGGAAGTTTTCGGCGCAGCCGATCACCCGCGGCTTGTCCCACACCGATTGGCGCATGGCCTGGGCTTTGTAGAAGGCGGGATTAGCAAAGGCCGCCAGGCGGATCAGGCGATTGAGCAGCGGCTGCGGCAACCCCGAGCGCTCCACATACAGCCGATCGGCCAGGGTGAGGCTGAGCGCCGCCGGCAGCGGCCCGCTGATCTTTGGCACCGGCGGAGGTGTCAGCCATGGGGTCGCCAGGTCCTCCGCGTCGATGAAGGCGAGATCGAGGGGATGGCCGCCGCCGCTGGCGCCCTGAATCACGCTCTGTAACCCCGCTAACGACAAGCGCTGCAGAGTCGCCAGATAGGCCCACTGGTCGGGATAGGGGTGCAGGTCGTCATCTACGAATACGCTGCAACCCCGCTGCCGGGCCTCCTTCTGCAGCGGCAGGGCGATCAGATTGCCGAAACCGCCCTTCGGCAGGGTGTCCTGGTTGGGGAACAGCCGGTCGTAGGAGCTCAGCTCCAGCTGGCGTGTAGAGGAGCAGGTATGGCTGATCAGGGCGGCCCCCAGCTGGCGAGCCTCCCGCGCCGATACGGCCTCCTCGAAGAACACCCACACGTGGGCGCCCTCGCCGGAGCGGGAGATCTCCAGCGCTGCGGGCACGCCCAGCTCTCGGCAGGAGCGCAGAAAGCCCCGTGCGTCGTCCCGCCAGTCCTGCTCGTCAAAGTCGACAGCCAGCAGGTGGCAATGGTCGTTTTCCAGCAGGGGGTAGAGGCCGAGCGTGTGGTCTCCGGCCAGATGGCCATAGATCGCTTTATCGCTGAGGGGCAGCAGCTCCCGGTATTGGCAATCGCGGCAGGCCACCCGCGGCTTTTCGCAGATGCCCTGCCGCCATTCATTGGCGCAGGCAGGCCCGTAGCCGGAGCGACCGCTGCTGGTGCTCTGCCAGCGCAGGGCATAGACGTCACCGCGTCCGCGGAAGAGACGCCGGAACAGGGCCAGCTTCTCTTGGGTTGAAGCGGGACCCTTGACTGGGGCCTGGAGTGAAATCGGCGCAGGCTCAGATGGGCCAGGTGTGCCGGGGCTCCAGGCGATGCCGTGCGTCTCCAGCAGTCCAATCAGGCGAGCGTTCTCCCGGCGTAGTTGATTGAGCTCAGTGGGTTTGGAGTCGGCCATGGCATGGATCTCTCAGGCCAGGCCGATTCCCAGCACTCCCAGCAGCGCCCGTTCCAGCTCCGCCAGTTCCTCGGGGCTGAGGGTCGTAAGGGGGCCATCGCCCAGGCGGGAGCGATCGAGGGATCGAGGCTGGTCCGCCATCGCAAAGGAGTCGCAAAGAAGGCGGTCGCGGCTGCGGATTGGGACCCGCAGCGCCCGAGCGCCCGGGCGGTCTTGGGTGGTCAGGGGCACCACGATCACCGTGGCCAGGCCGGCATGTGTGATCGGATCGGCCTGAACGATCACCACTGGACGCAGCTTGCCCACTTCCGCGCCCTGATTGGGATTCAGACGCGCCACCCAGATCTCACCCCGATGTATCAGCGCCACCACTGCTGGGGCATCGGCTGTGCGGGTTGGTCCTGGGAGGCGGCCACTTCCGCCAACGCCAGGGCTTCGCTGTCGGCCGGCAGGAAATCTGCCGCCACATGCAGGCTTTCGGCTCGGGCCGAGGCATCGCTCGCCAGCGCTTCGGCGGCAGCGACGAGCCCGGCCACCAAGCGCTCCTGCTCCCGGCGGCGCAGCAGCTCTTCCAGGGCTTCGCGGATCAGCTCCGAGCGCGGCTGACCGCAGTGGCGGGCCTCCTCGCCCAGTCGGCGCTCCAGCTCGTGGGGCAATCGCAGGCTGAGCGCTGCCATGCGTGATGTGCTGACAATATGTATTCCATCCTGTCATGCACGAGGTGGTGCGGCAAAGTCTTCTCAGCGCTGATCGGCCTGCTGGTAGCCAGCATTGCGCTCCCGCTTGCCTACTGCCACAACAAGCACCAGCACCTCGCAATCCCGCACTTCGTAGACCAAGCGGAAACCAGCGGCGCGCAGCTTGATCTTGTAGCGATTACCGGAGCCCCGCAGCTTGCTGGCGGGAATCCGCGGTTCGATCAGCCGTTCGGCCAACTTCTTCTTGAACTGCTCCCGAATCCCTGCGCTCAGGGTCCGCCATTCCCGCAGGGCCTCGGGATGAAAGGCCAGCTCATAGCTCATCGAAGCTGACCGGCAGCGGCTCCTGCCCATCCGCCAGCCGGGCATCGGCAATGCGGCCCAGCTTCAGGTCTTCCACGAGATCTATGAGCTCCTCGTAGGCCTTGGCAGGAACGCAGTAGAAGGCCGGCTCATTGCGGTTGAGCACCGCGACCGCCATCCCTTCAGCGGCCGCCACGGTGGCCATCGGGTTCTTTTTGTGTTCCGAGATGCTTACGGCGGTCTCGGTCAGCACGCGATGTGCCATCAGAGGATCAGGACGGGTCAGAACCGCATCTTAGGTCGCCAGTCAGGTCTCAGGTTCGGTCGATCCACGGCGACAACCCGGGCCGATTAAGGACGGTCAAATCAGGCCATGAAACGACCCGGAGGTGAGAAGCCCTGTGAGAAGGTTGAACTAATCCTGGGTATTAGCTGTCATTCACAGTCAACTTCTGGCGTGCTGCCAGCGAGTGCCAAGCGAGATGATCGCTTGAGAAACAATAAATTTTCAGGCCTGGACTAAAAGCGGGTGACCGGACTCGAACCGGCGACGTTCAGCTTGGGAAGCTGACATTCTACCACTGAATTACACCCGCAAGGTGTATAAATTAAATTAGCAGAGTCTTGGGGAGAACGGCGCAAAGCCTGCTCTCCCCGGACGCTTGCTCAGCCCTGGGCCAGGGCTGCTGCACAGGCGGCTACGCCAGCACCGGCGCAGCCTTTGTGTAAGCCCAGATCCTGCAGGGTTGCTTCGATTGCAGCTACGGCTGTGAGCACATCGCGATCACAAACAAAGCCCAGGTGGCCGATGCGGAACACCTTGCCCTTGAGGTGATCCTGGCCGCCAGCCAGCAGGATGTCGAACTTTTCTTTCACGGCTTTGCGCATCGCTTCGGCGTCGATGCCTTCTGGCGCCACGGCGGTGATGGCCGGGCTGCCACAGCCCTCCGCGGCATAGAGGGGCAGACCAATCGCCTTCATACCTGCTTGGGCCGCGGCCCGGTGACGGGCATGGCGGGCGAAGATCTTTTCAAGACCCTCTGCCTGCATCATTTCCAGTGCTGCTTCGAGGGCGAAGTAGAGGTTGATGGCCGGGGTGAAGGGGTTGCTGTCGGCATGGGCCGATTTGCGGTATTTGGCCAGATCCAGATAAAACTTCGGCAGATCGGAGTGCTTGCAGGCTTCCCAGGCCCGGTCGCTCATGGCCACGAAAGCCAATCCCGGCGGCATCATGTAGCCCTTCTGGGAGCCGGAGCCGATCACGTCGATGCCCCAGTCCTCCATGGGCACATTGCAGGCACCCAGGCTGGTGACGCAGTCGGCGATGCAGAGGGCGGTGCCGTGGTCCTTGACGTGCGAGGCGATGGTCTGCAGATCGTTGATCACCCCAGTGGAGGTTTCCGAGTGGGTGATGATCACGGCCTTGATCGCTTTGGCAGTGTCGGCTTCCAGGGCGGCGCGGAAGGCCTCGGGGTCCAGGGGCTGGCCCCATTCGGCCTGGATCACCTGCACATTCAGGCCATAAGCCTTAGCCAGCTTCACCCAGCGCTCGCCAAACTTGCCGTTGTCGCCGCAGAGCACCGTGTCGCCCTTGCTCAGCACGTTGATAATTCCAGCCTCCATGGCAGCGGTGCCGCTGCCCGTGATCACCAGCACGTCGCCCTTTGTCTGATGCAGCCACTGCAGCTGTTGGGTGGTGCGCTTAACGATTTTCTGAAAGTCAGCGCTGCGGTGGCCGATCGGATGGCGGCCCATGGCAAGCAGGACGCGTTCCGGCACCGGGGTGGGGCCGGGGATCATCAGGCTGAGTTTGTCCTGCATGGTTAGGGGATACGGCGGGCGGCGGCGGACCGCACAATCAACCACCATAAAAAACAGTGTTCTATTGCCCGTTGCTTGAGCTGAACCAAATCGACGCTGCCTCGGCGGATGCCACTGCCGGATACACCGTGCCGGTGTGGCTTACGGCCGCAGCCCGGGCGGCCCTGGTGATCCTGCTTGGCCAGCCCTGGCAGCGTCACCAGCCCCTTTGGCTCCATCCCGAAGCTGAGGCAGCCGGCGAGCTGCCCGCCCGGGTGCCGGTGCAAGCGGCCGCGCCCTTGGCCGATGGCTGGGTGCTGGCCATGGCCTGCTGTGATCCGGGGCCGGAGGTGCTCGACCTCACCCGTGGCTTGCAGCTATGGGTGCAATTGCGCTGGCTGGAGGGGCCAGGCAAGTGGCTCGAGTTGCGGGCCGGCGAGGGGGTGGGGGTGCTGCAGGCCAGTGGTGAGGCGTGCGTGTCTGCCTATGCCGAAAAGCTGCTCGAGTGCAACCTGCGGCCCCTGGTGCCGCCGGGAAGGCGTTTGGAGCTGCAGGTGGTGATTCCAGAGGGCCGGCGTCTGGCCGAGCGCACCAGCAATGCGGCTTTTGGGGTGGTGGATGGCCTGGCCTTGATCGGCACCCAGGCTGAGGTGCAGCGCAGCGCGGGCCCCGACCAGCTGGCCCAGGCCCTGGCGGCTCTGCGCGAACGCGCCGCAGCGCCTGCTTTCTGCGGTGATCTGGTGCTGGTGATCGGTGAGAACGGGCTCGATCTGGCGCCCAGGCTGGGTTTGCCACCTGAGCTGCTGCTCAAGGCGGGAAACTGGCTCG
This sequence comes from Cyanobium sp. WKJ7-Wakatipu, assembly GCF_024345355.1. Lineage (NCBI taxonomy): Bacteria > Bacillati > Cyanobacteriota > Cyanophyceae > Synechococcales > Prochlorococcaceae > Cyanobium > Cyanobium sp. WKJ7-Wakatipu. Next base: position 46,276 of record NZ_JAGQAY010000016.1, on the reverse strand, counting down.
GACCGCTGCTCGTGGCGGCGGCCGAGGCCGGGGTGCGCCGCCTGCTGCTGCTGGGTTATCAGGGCAAATTGATCAAGCTGGCGGGCGGCATCTTCCACACCCACCACCACTTGGCGGATGGCCGATCCGAGGTGCTCACGGCCCTGGCGGCCTTGGCCGGGCTGGGGGGTGAATCCTTGCAAGCTCTTCACGATGCCCCCACCGTGGAAGCGGCCCTGGGGGAACTGGCCCAGCGGGACGGGCCGCGAGCCGAGCGCCTGCGTAAGGCCATTGCTGCGGCGGTGGAGCAGCGCAGCCTGCGCTATCTGGCCCGCTATGGCCAGGAGTCGATGGCGGTGGGGGCCGTTCTGTTTGATCGCTCTCGCCAGATCTGCGGCCAGGGACCGGTTGGCTTGGAATTGCTCACGGCTTTACGCAGCCCTGCCCGGAGCGACGCCTAGGCTGGTTCGAATGCTCCAGGGCCCAGCGTTGTCGATGTCTTCCACCGCTTCCCCTACCGCCGCTTCCCCTACCGTCCCAGTGCCCCAGCTTGACGCCACCTCCCAATCGACGCGCTATCCGGCGATTGTGATTCTTGATTTCGGCTCCCAGTATTCGGAGCTGATCGCCAGGCGGGTTAGGGAAACCGAAGTGTTCTCCCTGGTGATGGGCTACACCACCACGGCCGAGGAGCTGCGGGCGATTGCCCCCCGGGGCATCATTCTCAGCGGCGGGCCCAGTTCGGTGTATGAGCCGGGGGCTCCCGTGTGCGACCCGGCTATCTGGGAGCTGGGAATTCCGGTGCTGGGCGTTTGCTACGGCATGCAGCTGATGGTGCAGCAGCTGGGGGGCTCGGTGGTGGCCGCCGGTCGGGCGGAATACGGCAAGGCTCCGCTGCACGTTGACGACCCGATCGATTTGCTCACCAACGTCGAAGACGGCTCGACGATGTGGATGAGCCACGGCGACTCGGTGGAACGGCTACCCGAGGGCTTCTTGCGGCTGGCTCACACCGACAACACCCCAGAGGCCGCCGTCGCTGATCACCAGCGGCGCTTATACGGCGTGCAGTTTCATCCTGAGGTGGTCCACTCCACCGGCGGCATGGCAATGCTGCGCAATTTTGTGTACCACATTTGCGGTTGTGAGGCCGATTGGACCACAGCAGCTTTCATTGACGAAGCGGTGGCTGATGTGCGTGCCCAAGTCGGAGATAAGCGGGTTTTGCTGGCTCTCTCGGGAGGCGTTGATTCCTCCACCCTCGCCTTTTTGCTGCACAAGGCGATTGGCGATCAGCTCACCTGCATGTTCATCGACCAAGGCTTCATGCGCAAAGGCGAGCCTGAGTTTCTGGTGGAGTTTTTCGACAAGCGCTTCCACATCAACGTGGAATACATCAATGCCCGCGAGCGCTTCATCAGCAAGCTTGATGGCATCACCGACCCGGAGGAGAAGCGCAAGCTGATCGGCACGGAATTTATCCGGGTGTTTGAAGAGGAAAGCAAGCGCCTCGGCCCCTTCGACTACCTAGCCCAGGGCACCCTCTATCCCGATGTGATCGAGAGCGCCGGCACTGGTATTGATCCCAAAACTGGTGAGCGGGTGGCAGTGAAGATCAAAAGCCACCACAACGTTGGTGGCCTGCCCAAGGATCTGCAGTTCAAGCTGGTGGAACCCCTGCGTCGTTTGTTTAAAGACGAGGTGCGCAAGGTGGGCCGCAGCCTGGGTCTGCCCCAGGAAATCGTTGGCCGGCACCCCTTCCCCGGTCCTGGTCTGGCGATTCGCATCCTCGGTGAGGTCACCAGCGAGAAGCTCAACATCCTTCGTGACGCCGACCTGGTTGTGCGCGAGGAGGTGAAGGAGGCAGGCCTATACAACGAGATCTGGCAGGCTTTTGCCGTGCTGCTGCCTGTGCGCAGCGTGGGGGTGATGGGCGATAAACGCACCTACGCCTTCCCGATCGTGCTGCGCTGCGTCTCCTCGGAAGACGGCATGACGGCCGATTGGTCTCGCCTTCCCTACGACCTACTCGAGAAAATCTCCAACCGCATCGTCAATGAGGTCAAGGGCGTGAACCGGGTGGTGCTCGACATCACCAGCAAACCGCCTGGCACCATCGAGTGGGAGTAGGTGTTGCGGGAGTAGCCCGGGACGCCGACCTTCGATACCATCGGCTCCCAGCCCATACGTCGTGACTGCCGCCTCCGCGCCCCCCAGCTCGACACCCCCCGATCCCGACATGCAGCGACGGCTGCAGCAGGACAGCATCGTCCTGGCCGGCAAAACCATATATCTCAATCCCTTTCTGTATTGGCGCCGTTTCGATGCCAATACGGACCGCTGGCTGCGGGAGCCAGGCCAGTTGATGGAAGACCAGATCGCCAGCAACCGGCTCCGCTTTTATCCCGAGGTGGACTGGGAGCTGCTTGAAGAGGGCGAGCGGGCCGCCAAAGATGGCGCCGTGGAGATGTTCCTCAAGAGCCTGGAGCTGATCAGCACCTTCAACCCTGAGCTCTCGGCCGGCCATCTGCTCGAGGTTGAGCGCAAGATGGCGGTCACCAAGAAGAAATCTTTTGAGCGCTGGGTGACCCGCTCCCTGCGCCGGCGCCAGCAGGAGGAAGAGAAGGCCCGGCGACGCTTTGACCGGGAGCGCACCCTGCGGGCCTGGGGCGAATGGCTGGCCCTTGACGTCACCCGCCAGGCCCTGGTGCCGCTGGCCTCGCTCCTGGTGATCGCCGTGGCGGCGGGTTGGTGGTGGGGTAGTCAGCAGAACTGCCGCCAGGTGATTGTTGATCAAGGGATCCAGCGGCTGGCTCCCTGAGCACCGGGTTGCAGGCAGGTCAGACTGTGGTTCCTGAGCCAGGAACGCCGCCATGGCCACCGACCCCTTTGATGCTCTCCGGCTCACCTTGATGCAGGACGTCCTGCCCGTGGGTTTGGCGGTGGTGGAGCGGGCCCGTAAGGGCGGGGCTCGCGAGGTGATGGCAGCTTTTGACGGCCAGGAGGCCGATCCCCTCGGCAGTCTGCGGGAGGAGGGCGAGCCTGCCGCTAGTCAGCTGCGCCAGGGCCTGGATCGGGTCAGCCCCGGCCTGGGCAACCCGGTGATGAAGGTGGAGGTCCACGATGTGGCCACCGACGTAGGGGCTGACGGAGCACACCAAGCCGATCCCCAGGACGCCTTGGAGCTGCAGCAGGGTTTGGCCCGCATTGCTGCTCGACTGGAGCAGCTGGAGCAGCGACTCGAGCCCAACGCCTGACCATGGCCTTTGGTCCAGCTGCCTCCCGTCACACCGGCATGGGCCGTCAGTCGGCCCTGCTGCTGGCTGTGGTGTTGCTGTTCAGCGGTGCCATGGTGGCGCGCTTGGCCTGGTTGCAGTTGCTGCACGGCGCTGAGAACCGCGCCAGGGCCGATGAAAACCGAATTCGGCTGCTGCCCCGCAACCCGATCCGGGGTCGCCTTTTGGATCGTCATGGCCAAGTGCTGGCCACTAGCCGGCTCACCTACAACCTCTACATCCAGCCGCGGGAGATGGGTGACGCCCAGTGGCCGGCCCTGCGAGATCGCTTGGCGACGGTGGTTGGGTTGCCTGCGGCCCAGCTGGAGGCGCGTCGAAATAGTGGTGCCAATGCGGAGGGATTTCGGATAGCTCTGGCCAGTGGCCTCCAGTCTGAGCAGGTGCTGCGCTTCCGGGAGCAGGCTGCCGGGCTCCAGGGCGCCGAGGTGGATGTGGACATCCTGCGCAGCTATCCCCACGGCCGGCTGGCAGCCCACGTGCTCGGTTACACCAGCGGGATCACGGAAGAGGAATACACCCAGCTCCAGCCCAAGGGCTACCGGATCCAGGATCGGGTGGGCCGCAGTGGGGTCGAGAAGCAGTTTGAGGGGCACCTGCGCGGCGAGTGGGGCGGCCAGCAGGTGGAGGTGAACGCCGCCGGCCAGGTGCAGCGCATCATCGGGGAGAAGTCTGCTAAGGCTGGTCAGGACCTGCGGCTCACCCTGGACCTGGCGCTGCAGCAGGCTGCAGAGCGCGCCCTCGACGGGGTGCGCAAGGGGGCGATCGTGGCGCTCGACCCCCAAACCGGAGCAATTCGGGCCCTGGCCAGCCGGCCCACCTTTGACCCCAATGTTTTTTCGCCGGCGCCGAGTTCCAGCCAGTGGAGCAGCCTCAATTCCCCCGATGCTCCCCTGCTGAATCGCGCCTTCCAGGGCTTTCCACCGGCCAGCACCTTCAAGATTGTCACCTCTGTGGCGGGCCTGGAGTCGGGCCGCTACACGGCCGACTCGAAGGTGATGACGATGAATTCGTTCTGTTATGCGGGCCTTTGCTATGGCGACCATGGCGCCCATGGGGCAATCGGTTTTCCTTTCGCCCTGGCCGTGAGCAGCAACACTTTCTATTACCAGGTGGGGCTGAAGGTGGGCCCCGATGAGCTGTTCAAAGCCGCCCGGCGCATGGGCTATGGCCAGGTCACGGGCATTGAGCTGGTGGAGGAGGAGACCCCGGGCTTGCTGGGCGATCAGGCTTGGAAACAGGAGGTGCTGGGTGAGGGCTGGACACCCGTGGATACCATCACCTCGGCCATTGGCCAGGGGGCCCTACAGGTGACCCCGATCCAGATGGCGCGGCTATATGCCGCGGTGGCCAACGGTGGTTGGCTGGTGACGCCCCACCTGGTGGAGCGCCCCACGAAACGCACCTGGATCGGCCTTAAGCCGGCCACCCTGCAGGTGCTGCGGGATGGGCTGCGCCAGGTGGTGACCGTCGGCACCGCCAAGCTTCTCAATGATCCCAACCTGCCTCCGGTGGCTGGCAAAACCGGCACTGGCGAAGATCCACCCCGGCCTGATCACGCCTGGTTTGGCGGCTATGCCCCAGCGGATAAGCCCACCTTGGTGATCATCGCCTTCGGGGAAAACTCCGGCGGCTATGGCGGCACGGTGGCAGCTCCGATGGTGAAGGCTTTGATGAACACCTGGTTCCGGGGCAGCCTGCCGGGGCAGGCGCCCCAGTCCTGATTCAGGCCACTAGTTGCAGGTCGGGCTTGGCCAACAGGCGCTGGTAGTAGCCGCGCAGTTGTTCGGTAGCTCCAGACCAACCCCAGCGCTCGGCTTCCTCGCGGGCGTTGGTGCGCAGCTCGGCCCGTTGACTGGCATCGCCAAGGAGGCGCTCCACCGCAGCAGCCAGGCTGCCTTCCTGGTCTGGTTCGTAAAGGCAGCCATTGACCCCATCGCTGACGATGTCCGGGATGCCACCGCGGTTGGCACCCACCACCGGGCAGCCGGCCGCCATGGCCTCCAGCAGCACCAGGCCCAGGGTTTCGGTGCTGGAGGGGAATAGAAAAGCGTCGCCGCTGGCGTAGGCCGCCGCCAGCTCTTGCCCGGCTAGGTAGCCCACGAAGTGGGTAGGTGTGCCCGCAAAGATCTTCTCGAGTTGTAGGCGGTAGGGACCATCTCCAACTAGGGCCAGCCGGGCATCGGGCATTGTTTCAAGCACGGGCCGGATCCGTTCGATCTGTTTTTCCGCAGATAGGCGGCCGATGTAGAGCAGCAGCTTGCCGGTGTCGCTCTGGCCGTTTAGTAGCCGCTGTCGCATGGCATCGGAGCGCAGCGCCGGCTGGAAAAGCTCAGTGTCTACGCCGCGCTGCCACAAATCGGTGTGCTGGATTCCTTTCTCACTTAGCTCTTGCACCATGGCGGTGGAGGTGCAGAGGTTGAGCCGGGCCTGGTTGTGGGCAGCTTTGAGCAGTTCCCACAGCAGTGGCTCGAGCATGCCCATGCCGTAGTGCTCCAGGTATTTGGGCAGATGGGTGTGGTAGCTGGCTACCAGGGGATAGGCCTTGGTTTTGGCCAGCCAGATGCCGCCGAGCCCCAGGACGGCGGGATTGACAACGTGGACAAGATCTGGCTTGAAGCGATCCAGGGCTTCTGCCACCGCCGGCCGAGGCAGGGCCAGCTTGAGCTCGGGGTAGAGGGGTAGGGGCATTGCGGGCACCCCCACCACTTGGGCTCCCATGTAGGTCTCGGGGGCGCCTTCCGGGCAGAAGATCAGGACCTCATCGCCAGCCGCGACCAGATGCTGCACCGTCTTGGTGAGCCTGGTGACGATGCCGTCCACCTTGGGCAGAAAGGTTTCGGTGAAAAAGGCGATCTTCAAGGGTTTGGAGTTGTGCCTTAGGTCGTCTGGATGGCCTGAGCCTGGGTTTGGGTCCAGGCGGATTGGCAGGGAATGCGACTGCGGTCGCAGCGATCAGCCCACCGGCGCGCCACATCCACCACTTCAGCCAGCAGGCCGTCATCGAGGGTGGTGGGGTTGAGGCCCAGCTCGATGAAGCAGCGGTTGTCGACGATTAGATCGTTTTCGACGGCTTCGTTGCGCGGATTGGGCAGGTAATTGATCTGGGCGTCCGTGAGAGCCGCCACTTTGCGGGCTAGTTCACCAACCTGGTGGCTTTCGGTCATCTGGTTGAAGATCTTCACCCGCTCGCCCCTGGCCGGCGGATTTTCCAGGGCCAGCTGCACGCACTTCACCGAATCGCGGATGTGGATGAAGGCGCGGGTCTGGCCGCCGGTGCCGTGCACAGTGAGCGGATAGCCGATCGCTGCCTGCATCAAAAAGCGATTGAGCACGGTGCCGTAGTCGCCGTCGTAGTCGAAGCGGTTGGTGAGGCGTGGGTCGCGCTCGGTGGCCTCGGTGTTGGTGCCCCAGACGATCCCCTGGTGCAGGTCGGTGATACGGATCTGGTCGTTTTTGTTGTAGTAGAGGAAGAGCAGCTGGTCCAGCGTCTTGGTCATGTGATAGACGCTGCCCGGGCTGGCCGGATGCAGGATCTCCTCCTCGAAGCGGCTGCCGTCGGGCTGGGGCACTTCCACCTTGAGGTAGCCCTCGGGGATGGTGGCACCGCGGTGGGAGCCGTAGCCGTACACCCCCATCGTGCCTAAATGCACGATGTGGATATCGAGGCCGCTCTCCACGATCGCGGCTAGCAGGTTGTGGGTGCCATTGACGTTGTTGTCGACGGTGTAGCGCTTGGTGGCGCTGCTTTTCATCGAGTAGGGAGCTGCGCGCTGCTCGGCGAAATGCACCACCGAATCGGGCCGCTCGTGGCGTAGTAGCTCCAGAAGCCGGTCGTATTCCCTAGCGATGTCCAGATGGACAAACCGCATCGGCTTGCCGCCCACCTGTTCCCAGGCCTTAAGGCGGTCGCCAATGGTGGCGATCGGCGTCAGCGACTCCACCTCCAGGTCGACGTCGATCTTGCGCCGGCTGAGGTTGTCGATGACAACCACCTCGTGGCCAGCATCGGCCAGGTTCACCGCGCAGGGCCAACCGCAGAAGCCGTCGCCACCGAGAACGAAGACCTTCATTGCAACGCCCATTCCGAAAACCTCAGACCCCTGCAGGACGAGCGGATGCTCCGCTTTGCAAGCTACTACAGGCGTTCGGCTTCACCTCCCTACCCGGCCAACCTCGGGCGAACTGGGATTGGCGTTTGCACGTATGGGAAGCCGACCTGCGTGGAAGGCGCTGCGGCCGGCCTCGCAGGCCATGGCCATGGCCCGCGCCATCGCCGGGGGGTCGCCTGCCAGGGCAATGGCGCTGTTGATCAGCAGGGCGTCTGCGCCCATTTCCATGGCCTGGGCGGCCTCGCTGGGCACGCCGATACCGGCGTCTACCACCACGGGCACCTTGGCGTTTTCGATGATCAGGGCGATGTTGGCGGCGTTGCGGATGCCCTGGCCCGAGCCGATCGGCGAGCCCAGGGGCATCACGGTGGCGCAGCCAGCCTCTTCGAGTCGCTTGGCCAGGAGTGGATCGGCATTGATGTATGGCAGCACCGTGAAGCCCTCCTTCACCAGTTGCTCAGCGGCTGCCAGGGTGCCGAATGGATCGGGTAGCAAATGACGAGTGTCTGGAATCACCTCCAGCTTCACGAAGCAGTTGTCCTCCTGGCCTGCCAGCTTTGCCAGCTCCCGTCCCAGGCGGGCCACCCGGATCGCTTCTTCGGCGGTGGCGCAGCCGGCCGTGTTGGGCAGCATCCAGATGCGCTGCCAGTCGATGGCCTCCAGCAGGCCTGCATGGCCGGCAGCCTGGCTCTGCACCCGACGCACGGCAACGGTCACGATTTCGCAGTCGCTGGCCTTCAGGCTGGCCTGCATGGCCGCCAGGCTCGGATATTTGCCGGTGCCGGTCATCAGGCGGCTGCGGAAGCTGCGCCCCCCGATCACAAGTGGATCCCGGTGGGTGTGCGGTTCGCTGGTGGAAGCGGTGGTGACCACGGAGCAGGGCCAGATCTCGGCAACGGTCCTAGCCTCCCACTAGTCAGTTCTGGTTGTTGTGTCTTTTGCCGTTCTTCGTGCTGCCCTGCCGTTAGCCGCAGTGCCGTTTGCACTGTTGCCAATCGGTTTGTTCCCGGCGCAGGCGGCTACACCCGTTGCCAGTGAGGCCTTTGTGCCTTTTACCCCTCCCTCGGCTACCAGCGTCGGTGGTGAGTCGCTTAGTGGTCTGGGAGGTGCGGAGACCTTTGATCCAGTTGGCCGGGCCCAGCTGCTGGCTGGGGAGATGCCGCTCGTATGGAGTGGTACTTATCAATCCTTTGACAATTCCCAGATTGTGAGTGCTGAGCTGCGGCTTGCCTCGGTCAAGCCGATGGGCCAGATGATCGACCTGCGGGGTGAACTCACGGTGGGAGGGGTTACCACTCCCGTGCAGGGCAACCTCAACGCCGAATCAGACCAGCTCGACCTGCTGATGCTCTGCGAGTGCGAGGTGCCGGGTCTGGAAATGGGAGGGGTATTTACGGGTCTGCAGGGCCTGCAGTTGTCAGGCTGGCAAGCACCTCGCCTCACCAGCCCTGGCGGCCGCCTTGATCTGCGTCCACTAACAAGTGCTAGCCGCGTAGTTGCTCCAACCCGCGGCGCTGCAGTACGCGGACTTTGGTGAAAGTTGAATAGATAATCGCTTAGGCCGCCCGATTCAGGCCGGCCTTGCGATCGAGGAGTTTCAACCTTTTGCGGGCGGTTTTGTTGTTGGCGTCAAGCTCAATCACCTGCTCATAGGTCTGCTTGGCCTCTTCCAGCTTGAGCTGCTTTTCCAGGGCGAAGGCAAGATTATTGAGTGCTACTGGGTAGGCGGGTTTGGCTTCCAACGCCAGCCGGTAATGGCGAATTGCCGTTTTGTAGTTGTTTTGAGCGGCCAAGGCGAAGCCCAGGGCGTTTTGAATCACAGCTTGGGCTTCAGCCGGTTCTTTAGCAGCTTCAGCTTTCTTAAGAGCTTGCTTGAGTGATTCGGCGGCTTGGCCATACAAGCGCTTGCGTAGTTGCACAGAGCCAAGCTCGTACAACGTGGCCGCGTCTGATGGTTTAGGGCCTTCACTACGCTCTAGCTTTGCCAGGGTGACTTCATCTGAACGTACGCGCCAGATTTGTCGGGCCACTACAACCGCAGCGACCCCCAGCAGGACGATCAGCCCAATTAGGTAGGCCTGGGGAAGGAGGGCGTCCAAAAAGACCTACTGGTTGAACTCAGTTTGAAGCGGCGCCCACGATGGTGGTGAAGCTGCCGGGGTCGACCACGGCAAGCTGGGCCAGCATTTTGCGGTTGATGCGCACGTCTGCTTTCTTTAAACCACCCATGAAGCGGCTGTAGCTGAGGCCATTGAGCCGAGCTGCTGCGTTGATCCGGGCGATCCAGAGACGGCGGAAGTCGCGCTTGCGACGACGGCGGTCCCGGTAGGCATTGCAAAGCGCCTTCATCACCCGCTGGTTGGCGGTGCGGAAGAGGGAGCCATTGCCGCCGCGGAAGCCACGGGCTAGGCGAAGAATCTTGTTACGGCGTTTGCGGGCAACATTGCCCCTCTTGACGCGTGACATAGCAGTAGATCAGGAAGATAGAAGTAAAAATCGGCCGAGGTCGCTATCAGGCGTAGGGGAGCATCGCCCTTACGTTGTCCGCATCGCGCTCATCAACAACAGCCATTGTGCCCAGATGACGCTTGCGCTTCGGGCTCTTGTGATCGAGCAGGTGGTTGAGGAAGGCTCGGCGACGCAGAAACTTGCCGGTGCTGGTGGCCTTGAACCGCTTGGCGGCTGCTTTGCGGGTCTTGAGCTTCGGCATTTCTCGCGTTGCGGCGGGCACAAACAAGCAGAGTACGACGTGGCAGTGCCTTCCTCCAAGACCCCTCCTTTTAAGCAATGTTTTCAGTCCGGTCCTCTTCGGCCCAATCGTTGTTGCCGTTTGCCGTTTGGGCCAGCACGCTGCTGCTCGCGGGGGGATGTCGGGCCGCCGCACCTCCCAGTTCACCTGGATCCGGCCCTACTTCTGCGCTGCATTGGCCCGTGCAGCCTCCGCCGGCAGTGGCGGCCACAGCGCCGGTGCTCTGGGTGGCCCTGGCTGCCCATTTGGGTCCGCCTACTCCCTTGGAGCTACGCAGCGCGGCTGGAAACCTCACCCTGCTGAGTGCGACGGGCCAGCGGTTTCAGGCGCCCCTGTTGCAGTTGCACTGGCGCAGGCTGCCGTTGGCCGAGCCCTTGGTGCTGCGCCGTCAGGTGTGGGGGCCCTTTGCTAGCTACGAGAGCGCCCAGGAGGCTGCTGGCCGCTGGCGACTGGCCGGTGCCACCCCCGTGATTGCCCACCCGGCCGAATGGGAAGTGTGGGCCGCGCCCGAGGCTCCAGCGCCCGCTGGAGTTAGGCCGCGGCTGGTGGAGCAGCTGCAGCGCGATCGCCTGGTTTTGGAGCTGCGGCGCCCGGATGGCCCGGTTCGCCTCGAGGGGCCCTTGCGCTTGGAGGCCCCGGGGGGGCTGAGCTGGCAGGGGGGGGTGTTTGCAGGTCCGTTCCGGCTCCAGGGAGATGCCTACGGCAGCTGGTCATTGGTGGAGGAGGTGCCCTTAGAGCGCTACCTGCTTGGGGTTGTGCCCCATGAGATCGGGGCAGGCTCCCCCGCGGCGGCCCTGGCTGCCCAGGCGGTGCTGGCCCGCACCTGGGCCCTGCGCAACCAGGGGAGATTCGTGGTGGATGGATACCACCTATGCGCCGATACCCAATGCCAGGTGTACGCAGACCCCCGCCAGGCCGGAGCAGCTGTACGCCAGGCGATTGCCGCCACCCAATATCAAGTCTTGAGCTGGCAGGGTGCGCCGATTCATGGCGTGTATCACGCCACAAATGGGGGGATTGCGGCCGGGTTTGAGGAGGTGTGGATTGGGGACGCCCTGCCCTACCTGAGGCCGCGGGTGGATGGTCCGCCGGCCGTTGCAGCCGCCGTGGTTTTGCCGTTGCAGCCGGCCCGGCTAGGAGCGGCCCTGGCGGCTACCGCCCGCGCCTATGGCTTCGACCACCCCCGCTTCCGCTGGTCTCGCCAGCTCGATTCGGCCCAGATTCAGCAGGCCTTGAGCCGCGCTGCCCTGCCCTTGGGCCTGCCGCCCACACGCCTGGCGGTGCTGGAGCGGGGCCCCAGTGGACGGGTATTGGCGCTGGAAATCCAGGCGCAGGCAGCCAGCGGAGTGCGGCAGAGCGTGGTGCTGCGCCGTGATGCGATTCGCCGCACCTTGCGGCAGTTGCCCAGCACCCTCTTTTTGTTGCGGCCGGATGGCCCGGGTCGCTGGATTTTCGAGGGGGGAGGGTTTGGCCACGGTGCCGGCCTGTCTCAAGCAGGAGCTATCGACTTAGCCCGGCGTGGCTGGAGCCTGGCGCGCATCCTCGATCACTACTATCCGGGCACCAGGCTCCAGTCCCTCAGGGCGTTGCCAGGCATCAGCACCCTGTCCGAGCCCGGCTCGGCTGCCAGTTCCCCCTAGAGTTCGGCGACTTTAGGGATCGCCATGGCTGTGGGTGGCCGTACCACCGATCACCGTCGCGGCAAGTCGGCCCTGTTCCTGATCGGCTGCGGCTGGGCGGGAATGGCTCCCCATTGGCTCCATGAGTCGCTGCGCCTGATCCCGGCTCTCACCCTGGCCGTGCTGCTTGGGGGCTACAGCCTGCGCACCGTGTTGCGCCAGGTTTTTGGTTCGCTAGGCAGCTCAGAACCAGCTCAAGCCTCCGCCTCTCAAGGGGCTGAACCCCTACCCGCCGTGGACGTGGTGGTGGCGGCCCGCGATGAGCAGGCAGTTATTGGCCGCCTGGTGGAGCGCATTGCTCAGTTGAGCTACCCGCAGGGGCAGATGCGGCTCTGGGTAATTGACGACGCCAGCAGCGATCGGACCCCCCAGGTTTTGGCTGAGCTGCAGGAGCGTCATCCTTTTCTGCAGGTATTGCGGCGTGAGCCAGATGCCGGCGGCGGCAAATCGGGCGCTCTAAATCTGGTGCTGCAGCAGCTTCAGGGCCGCTGGATGTTCGTGCTCGACGCTGATGCCGACCTTCAGAGCGACACCCTGGAGCGGCTGATTCCCTACGCGGAAGCTGGTGGCTGGTCGGCCGTGCAGTTGCGCAAAGCTGAGGTGAATGCCACCGCCAATTGGCTGACCCGGGCCCAAGCCATGGAGATGGCCCTCGACGCCGTGATCCAGCAAGGTCGCTTAGCTGTGGGAGGCGTAGCGGAGTTGCGCGGCAATGGCCAGCTGCTGCGTCGGGACGCCCTGCTCAGTAGCGGTGGTTTCAACGAGGGCACGGTCACCGACGACCTAGACCTCAGTTTCAGGCTGCTGCTCGACGGCCAGCCGATTGGCATCCTCTGGGATCCGCCGGTACAGGAAGAGGCGGTGCTGAGTGTGGCTGCCCTCTGGCGTCAGCGTCAGCGTTGGGCTGAAGGCGGTTTGCAGCGCTTCTTCGATTACTGGCCCGGCCTGATTTCGGAGCGTCTAAGCGCAAGTCAGAAGCTTGATTTAACCAGCTTCTTCCTGCTCCAATACTTTTTGCCGGTGGTGGCGATTGCCGATTTGATCGGCGCCCTTATTACGGGCACCCGCCCAACTATCTGGCCCCTTTCCTTTGTTGCCTTTGGGCTCTCTGGAGGGGCGATCTTGGCCGGTTGTCGTCGCCCTAGCGAGGGTCCGGCCCTGCCGGCCATGAACGTCTGGAACCTGCTCCTGGGTATTGCCTATTTGAGCCACTGGTTTGTGGTGATTCCCTGGACCACTCTGCGCATGGCCCTGCTTCCCAAGAGCCTGGTTTGGGCCAAGACCATGCACCTCGGCGAGGAGGAAGAGTCCCAAATCGAAGATCCGGCAACCGCCTGATTTCCTGTTTACGCAATTGTGCTGGCCCCGCTCAGGCAGCCGCCTCCTCTGCATCGCAAGTCAATGCATCGCCAGTTAATTCGTCGAGCGGTCCATCGAGTTCAACTACTTCGCCATTGAAGAACTCCGCCAGCCTTCTGGCCTTGTCATCAAGGGGTGCGGCTAAAGGGGGCGCAATCGCTGCTGCCGCTGGCGGGTCGGCTGCTGGGTTTGGCAGGGCTGCTGGGCTTGGTAGTGGTGCTGGGTTTGCCAGGGGTGCTGGCGTTGGTGGTGGTGGTGTCGGCCTGGGGGTGGCACTGGCGATGGCGGCACTAGGGGTGGTGGCACTGCGGGCGCCCCCAGTTGGTGCGGCGCTCTCCCCACCCCCTTCCAATGTGAGCTGGCGCGGGCTGCCTAGGGCCTTAGCTACCGCTGCTTCCAGCAGGGGCAGGCGGCTTTGCACCATGGCCATCCAGTTGCCGGCCACCTGCACCACGGCGCGGCGTTCATCGAGCCTCACCAGCCGGGCCTGTTGGGACAGCAACATTCGCGTAGAAGGCAGCTCCAGGCCCGCCAGGATTTGCTGCCAGAGCTCCGGCAGGTTGGCGGAGCTGTTGGGCTCGACGCTGACTGGAGCCGGAGCCGGGATTGGGGCTACTGCCGATGTGACCGTCGTTGTGACCGCCGGTGCGATTGGGGGTGCAACCAGCGGTGCAACTGCAGGAGCTGCGGCAGAGATTGGCTGGGCGGCAGCTACCGGCTCGGCCAGCAGACCCAATAGCAGCACCTCTAGCCACAGGCGCGGGTTGACGCTGTGGCGCAGCTGCTGCTCGCTGCCCCTTAGCTGGGCCTGCCACTGCAGTAGGCGGGCTTTGCCGAGGGAGCGGGCCAGATCGGGAAGGGCTTGGCGGAACTGGGGCGACACGCTGGTGAGCTCTAGGCGGTCGGGCGCCGTGCCAGCCAGCACTAGATCCCGCAGCAGGCTGACGAGCCCCTGCAGCACGGCGGCGGGCTCCCGGCCCCGCTCAAGCAGCTCGCGGCAACCCTCCAGCAGGGCGAGGGGATCGCAACTGGCCAGGGCACCGGCTAGGGCCAGTAGTTCCTGCTCCGGTACAGCCCCCAGCAGCTCCCATACCGCTGTGGCCTCGATCGGTGCCGGCAGCAGACTGAGCTGATCCAGCAGGCTCTCCGCATCCCGCAGGCCCCCCTGGGCTCGCTGGGCCACCACGTGCAGGGCTTCTGGAGTGATGCCGATCTGCTCTTGATCAGCGATCCAGCTGAGGTGTTGCTCGAGGGCCTGTAGGGGGATGCGGCGGAAATCGAAGCGTTGACAGCGGCTCAGGATCGTGGCGAGTACCCGCTGCGGGTCGGTGGTGGCCAGCACGAACACCACCCGCGGCGGTGGCTCCTCCAAGGTTTTGAGCAGGGCGTTGAAGGCGGCGGTTGAGAGCATGTGGCACTCGTCCACCACATACACCTTCCAGCGGGCCTGCACCGGAGCGAAGCGGGAGCGCTCGATCAGCTCGCGGATGTTGTCGACGCCGGTGTTGGAGGCGGCGTCGATCTCGATTACATCGAGGGCATTGCCGGCGGCGATGGAGGTGCAGAGCTCGCAGACGCCACAGGGCTCGGGGGTGGGCCCATCGCTGCCGATGCAGTTGAGGGAGCGGGCCAGGATGCGGGCGCTGGAGGTTTTTCCCGTGCCGCGGGGGCCACAAAACAGATAGGCCGGCGCAATCCGGCCGGTGCGCAGGGCGTTGCCCAGGGTGGCGGCGATCGCCTCCTGCCCCACCAGCTGGTCGAAGCGCTGGGGACGGTATTTGTGGTGGAGGGGTTGGTAGCTGGAGATCGCCGTTGGGCTCATGAAGCTGAGGCTTGAGATTAGTGGCCCTGGTCCGGTTCGAGCTGGCGCCTTAGCCGCTCTTCCAGTTCTTCCACGGCCGTGAGTTGGTCGGCTAGTTTCTGGGCCGCCAGCCTCAGGTTTTCGAAGTGGTCTTGGCCCCAGCGAGCTTCCGCCCGGCCAAGCTCCTGCTCCAACTTTTGCTGCAAGCCTTGGCGCAGCTTGTCGAGTTCGGCCAGGTTGCCCTGGCGCAGCAGCATTCGGGCAGCGCTGAGCATGGCCGCTGGCACCCACTGACCGATGGCCAGGGCCCCGAGGCTGCCGGTGTGCAGCAAATCCTCGACCTGGGCGCTGCTATGCCGGCCGGTCTTGCACCAATGGGCGAAGTGTTCGCAGTTGTTGAACAGCAAGTTGTAATTCTGTTCGCCCAGGCGCCCCATGGCCCGCCGCAGGGTCACGCCGGCCGGGGAGCAGTCGCCCGCGGCATAGGGAACCACCGCTACAGGTTCGCCGCGGCTGAAATCGGCCAGGGGGCTGCGCAGGATTTCGCGCCCTTCCAGGTAGTGGGCCACGCTGCCGTCGCCTAGATCAATGCCGTGATGCAAGAACAGACCGTGCTGGCGCGGCACCTGTAGGTGGTCAGCTGCGGACATCGGTGCGGGCCCGATCAGGCGCTGGCCTGCTGTGGCGAATCCAGGTTGGCTCTGCCGAGGGGCACCACCTTGCCCTTGCTGCGCTGCTCCACCAGCTCCCGGGTCACGGTGAAGCTCTTGACGTCGTTGCGGGAGGGCAGGTCGTACATCAGGTCGAGCATTAGCTCTTCGACGATGCCGCGCAGGGCCCGGGCGCCCGTCTTGCGGCGATGGGCCTCGATGGCAATCGCTTCAACAGCGCCGGCTTCGAAATCGAGCTGCACGTTGTCCATGCTAAGCAGGGTTTGGAACTGCTTGATCAGGGCATCCCGGGGCTCGGTGAGAATGGCTTGCAGGGCTGGCGTGTCGAGGGGCTCAAGCACCGCACTTACCGGCAGCCGACCAATGAATTCGGGGATCAGGCCGTAGCGCACTAGGTCCTCGGGCTCCAGATGGCGCAGCACCTCGGCTGCATGGCAATCCTTGCCGCTGCGGGGCCGGCTGCTGCCATCGGCACTGAGGAAACCGATGGAGTTGCGGCCCATCCGCTTCTGCACCACATCTTCGAGGCCGACGAAGGCACCACCGCAGATGAATAGGATCTGACTGGTGTCGATCTGAATGCATTCCTGGTAGGGATGCTTTCGGCCTCCCTGCGGCGGCACGTTGGCCACGGTGCCTTCGAGCATTTTCAGCAATGCCTGCTGCACCCCTTCTCCGGAGACGTCCCGGGTGATGGAGGGGTTTTCGCTCTTGCGGGCAATCTTGTCGATTTCATCGATGTAGATGATGCCCCGCTGGGCCTGTTCCACATCCTGATCCGCTTTCTGCAGCAGCCGCAGCAGGATGTTTTCCACGTCTTCTCCGACGTAGCCCGCCTCGGTAAGGGTGGTGGCGTCGGCCACCGCAAAGGGCACATCGAGCATTTCGGCCAGGGTCTGGGCCAGGAGCGTTTTGCCGCAGCCGGTGGGGCCGATCAGCAGGATGTTGCTCTTGTGCAGCTTGGTGGCTGTCTGGTCCGTTTCACCCTTGCCATCGCCTTGCCAGGCCAGGCGTTTGTAGTGGTTGTAAACAGCAACGGAAAGATTTTTCTTTGCTTCGTTTTGGCCCACCACCTGGCGGTCGAGAAAGGCCTTGATCTCCTGGGGCTTGGGCACCTCCGCCAGAGTTGGAGCGGGTTTGGTTGTTTTTTTGCTGGAGGCCTTACCGCGGCTGGAGTCGGCGGCATGGCGGCCGCTTCCGCCTCCGCTGGCTGTGCCGCTATGTCCGTCTACCAGCTCCTCATCAAGGATCTCGTTGCAGAGATCGATACATTCATCGCAGATGTAGACACCCGGGCCGGCGATCAGCTTGCGCACCTGTTCTTGCGACTTGCCGCAGAACGAGCACTTCAGGTGGGCGTCGAACTTGGCCATGGGCAGGGGAGTCCTGATTCCAGGATCGACAGGAAATAATGGATCGTCAGCTGACCTTAAGGATCAAACCGGCCGGAATCACTCAGCAGCTGTGGCGGCAGGGGATTCGGTCACGACCCGATCGATCAGGCCGTATTCAACCGCCTCTGCGGGGGAAAGGAAGTAGTCGCGGTCAGTGTCTTCGGTGATTTTTTCGAGGGGCTGACCGGTGTGTTCAGCCATCAGACCGTTGAGGGTGTCCTTGAGGAAAAGAATCTCCTTGGCCTGGATTTCAATGTCCACTGCCTGGCCCTGGGCGCCGCCGAGGGGTTGGTGAATCATGATCCGGGCATTGGGCAGGGCCAGCCGCTTGCCCTTGGTGCCACCCGAGAGCAGGAAGGCACCCATGGATGCGGCCAGGCCGTAGCAGATGGTCACCACGTCTGGGGAGACCTGCTGCATCGTGTCGTAGATCGCCAAGCCGGCGGTCACTGAGCCGCCTGGGGAGTTCACGTAAATCTGGATGTCCTTCTCCGGATCCTCGGCTTCGAGGAACAGCAGCTGGGCGACTAGGGAATCGGCCACCTGATCGTCGATGCCGGTGCCCAGAAAGATGATCCGTTCGCGCAGCAGGCGCGAATAGATATCGAAGGCGCGGTCGCCCTTGCCCGACTGCTCCACAACCGTGGGCAGCACCCCGGGGGAGCCACTGGGGCTCCAGCTGCTGTGGACGGGATGGCGAAGGGTGGCGTCGATCACGCGCGGGGAAGCTCTCGGAGGACCAATCTATTGGTCCTGGCTGTGGCTATTGGGCTTTGGCTGGTTTGGCCTTGGCTTTCGCTTTGGCCTCTGCCTGCTCCTCGCCTGCTGCGTCAGGGTCGGCGTCGGCTGGGGTGGCAGCCTTTTCGGTGATGGTGCTGTTGGCTTCAAGCCACTCCAGCAGCTTGTCGCGCAGCAGGTCGTCGGCAACTGCCAGACGCAATCTTTCGGGATCGATGTTGCCCTGCTGGCTCAGGCCGCGGCTGATCTCCTTGATTTTAGTTTCGAGCTCCTTGGCTTCCACCTCGATCGCCTCGGCGGCGGCGAGGGCCTTGAGGGCCAGGCTGCGGCGCAGGCGCTCCTCTGCCTCCGGCCGGGAGGTGTCCATCAATGAGCGCACCAGGTCCGGGGTGAACAGCTTTTTGACGTCCATGCCCTGCTGGGCGATCTGTCCTGCTGTCTGCTCCACCAGGTTGCGGATTTCCTGTTGAACCAGGGTTTCGGGTAGTTCCACTTCAAGCTCTTGCACCAGGGCGGCGAGCAGGGCGTCGTGGCGGCTGGCCTTAGCCCGGCGCTCGGCGTCATCCTTGAGGCGGGTTTCCAGATCGCTGCGCAGTTCGGCCAAGGTGGCTTTGTCGCTGGCCTGCTGGGCAAAGGAGTCGTCAAGGGCGGGTAGTTCCCGGCACTTGAGGTCCTTCAGGCTGATCTCGAAGCGCGACTGGCGGCCGGCGGCCTCCTCTTGGGGGTAGCTCTCCGGAAACTGGCAGTCGATGGTTTTGCTAGCGCCGATAGCCATGCCGATTACGCCCTCGACGAAGCCGGGGATCATCCGGCCCTCCTCCAGCTCGACTTCCATGGCATCGCTGCTGCCACCACTGATGGCCTCGCCGCTATCCACGTAGATGCCGCTGAAGCTGAGCACCGCTACATCGCCGCTGGCGGCGGGGCGGCCTTCTACCGGCACCAGGGTGGCCAGCTGCTTGCGCGACTGCTCGATCAGTTCATCTATGCGGGCTGGATCGAAGCTGATTGCCTCGGCCTCAGCCTTTAGCCCCTTGGTGGACTTGAGTTTTGGTGTGGGCTCGACGTCGAGCTCCAGGGTGATGGTGAGGGCGCTGCCGGGCTCGAAGCGTTCCATCACGACTTCAAAGCCTTCGGTGAGCTCGGGCCTGCCGATGGCTGCCACCATTTCTTGGCTAACAGCATCCCGGAAAGCGGCGTCCACTAGGTCTTCTAGGGCGGTGGCGCGGATGCGCAGGGGGCCGATCTGCTGGAGCAACACGGGCCGGGGCACCTTGCCCTTGCGAAAGCCGGGAAGCTTGATGCTGCGACTCAGCTTGTCCACGGCGGCGTCATAGCTGGCCTGGCTGCGGCCGCCGGGGATGGCCACCTCGAGGGCCACGCGGCTGCCCGGACGGGGACTGGCTTTTATCGACAGCGGACTGGCGGCGGGGGCGGAGGCTGAGCTCATGGAAAACAGTTGCAGACCCCGATCCTAGAAAGCGGCCGTTCCGAGCTTCTAGCGCGTATTGTCGTAACGGCGCACGACGAAAGCGATAGGTCCCGAATCAGCAAACAACGGCTTCGACCATGGCCGGTTTCTTTGTTGCAGCTTTCCGCCCCTAGCTGGTTTGACGTTTCATCACCAGCTCCGCCACCGAGTTTTGATTCCTTTCCCGCTCCCTTGACCGCCGCCCAGCCCTTCCCTGCCCCGCCATCTCCCTGCCTGCCCAGTCGCCCCTTGAGGGTTGCCGTGCTCGGTGCGACCGGTGCCGTTGGCCAGGAATTACTCGAGCTGCTCGCTGAGCGCAACTTTCCTGTGGCTGAGCTGATTCCCCTGGCGTCACCCCGCTCCGCTGGTCAAAGCCTTGCCTGGCAGGGCACATCGCTGGCGATCCGGCCCGTGGAGGCCTCAGCTTTTGAAGGGGTGGATGTGGTGCTGGCCTCAGCGGGCGGCTCGGTGTCGCGTCAGTGGGCCCCGGTGGCGGCCCGGGCTGGCGCCGTGGTGATCGACAACTCCAGCGCCTTCCGAATGGATCCGGAGGTGCCGTTGGTGGTTCCAGAAGTGAACCCCGAGGCTGCTTTTGCCCATCGGGGCATCATTGCCAACCCCAACTGCACAACAATTCTGCTCACCCTGGTTTTGGCCCCCTTGGCGGCGCGTCGGGCAATTCGGCGTGTGCTGGTGAGCACTTATCAGAGCGCCAGCGGCGCCGGTGCCCGGGCGATGGAGGAGCTGCGCCAGCTCAGCCGGATCGTGCTCGATGGAGGTGAGCCAGTGAGTGAGGTGCTGCCCCACTCCCTGGCCTTCAACCTTTTTCTGCACAACTCTCCGCTGCAGGACAACGGTTATTGCGAGGAGGAGCTGAAGATGCTCAACGAAACCCGCAAGATCATGGGCACGCCGGAGCTGCGACTTTCGGCTACCTGTGTGCGGGTGCCGGTGCTGCGGGCCCATTCAGAGGCCGTAAATATTGAATTTCATGAGCCCTTCCCGGTGCAGGAGGCCAGAGCCCTGCTGGCTGAGGCCCCCGGCGTGGAGCTGCTGGAAAATTTTGAGGCCAACCGTTTCCCGATGCCCACTGATGTGACGGGCCGCGATCCGGTGGCGGTGGGACGTATCCGCCAGGACCTCAGTGATGCCAATGCCCTGGAGCTGTGGCTCTGCGGTGATCAGATCCGCAAGGGTGCGGCTCTCAATGCGATCCAGATTGCCGAGCTGTTGATCCAGGGTCCGGCGGCTGGAACTGAAGCGGTTTTGCCCGGAGGTGCTGCTTGAGCCCTATCCAGCCAGCCACTCCGCTATTTGGCCGCGTGCTGACGGCGATGGTGACCCCCTTCGCCGCCGATGGTTCGGTGGATCTGGGCCTTGCGGCCCAGCTGGCAGAGCATCTGATCAACCAGGGCTCCGATGGAATCGTGGTGTGCGGCACCACTGGTGAATCACCCACGCTCAGCTGGGACGAACAGCACGCTCTTTTAGTTGCCGTGAAGCAAGCGGTTGGGCATCGGGCCAGCGTGCTGGCGGGAAGTGGCAGCAATTGCACCGCCGAAGCGGTGGAGGCGACGCGGCAGGCGGCGGCCCTCGGTGCGGACGGCGCCCTAGTGGTAGTGCCGTACTACAACAAGCCCCCCCAGGACGGCCTTGAGGCCCATTTCCGCGCTGTGGCAGCGGCGGCACCCCAGCTGCCTCTGATGCTCTACAACATTCCTGGTCGTACAGGCACCAGCCTGGAGCCAGCCACCGTGGCCCGCTTGCTCGACTGCGCCAACGTGGTGAGTTTCAAGGCTGCCAGCGGCAGCACCGAAGAGGTGAGCGCCCTGCGGGCCCTGTGCGGCAACCGTCTGGCGATCTATAGCGGTGACGACGCCCTCACCCTGCCGATGCTTGCCGTTGGTGCTGTGGGAGTGGTGAGTGTGGCCAGCCACCTGGCCGGCGCTGAGATCAGCGCCATGGTGCGCGCCTTCTATGCGGGGGATTTGGCCCAGGCCCTGGCTCTGCACGACCAGCTGCTGCCGCTGTGCAAGTCCCTTTTCTGCAGCACCAACCCGATCCCCGTCAAAGCCGCCTTGGAGCTCAGCGGCTGGCCCGTGGGTGCACCCCGTCTTCCCCTGCTTTCCGCCACCACCGACGTGCGACAACGCCTCTCCGAAACCCTGGCCGCCCTGCGTCCTACCTGACGCCAAGGCTTGAGACCAGATCGATTCAGTTTGTTCCTTTTCCCTAAAACTCCTTCTCCATGACCAGTTCCAACGGCAGAGCCCAGGGCACCAGTCAGATTGCCACCAAGCCCCCCCACCTGCGGGTGATTCCCCTGGGCGGCCTACACGAGATCGGCAAGAACACCTGCGTGTTCGAGTACGGCGACGACATCATGTTGGTGGATGCTGGATTGGCCTTCCCCAGTGATGGGATGCATGGCGTCAATGTGGTGATGCCAGATACCAGCTATCTCAAGGAAAACCAGAAGCGGATTCGCGGCATGATCGTGACCCATGGTCACGAAGATCACATTGGTGGTATTGCCCACCACCTTAAGAACTTCAGCATCCCCGTGATTCATGGACCGCGCCTGGCGCTGGCCATGCTCACCGGCAAGATGGAGGAGGCCGGTGTGATGGATCGCACCATCCTTCAAACCGTCGCGCCCCGCGATGTGGTGAAGGTGGGCCAACATTTTTCAGTGGAGTTCATCCGCAACACCCACTCGATGGCCGACAGCTTCTCGCTGGCCATCACCACCCCTGTGGGCACGGTGATCTTCACCGGCGACTTCAAATTTGACCACACGCCGGTGGATGGCGAGACCTTCGACATGGCTCGCCTCGCCCATTACGGCGACAAGGGGGTGCTTTGCCTGTTCAGCGACTCCACCAACGCCGAAGTGCCGGGCTTCTGCCCGCCTGAGCGTTCAGTGTTCCCTTGCCTGGATCGTCACATCTCCCAGGCAGAAGGCCGGGTGATCATCACCACCTTCGCCAGCTCGATTCACCGGGTGTCGATGATCCTGGAGCTTGCCCTCAAGAACGGCCGCAAGGTGGGACTGCTGGGCCGCTCCATGCTCAACGTTATTGCCAAGGCGCGGGAGTTGGGTTATATGCGCGCCCCCGATGATTTGTTTGTGCCGATCAAGCAGATACGTGATCTGCCCGACCGCGAAACCCTGTTGCTGATGACTGGTAGTCAGGGTGAGCCCTTGGCAGCTTTGAGCCGCATCTCCCGTGGTGAGCATCCCCAGGTGCAGGTGAAAAGCACCGACACGATTATTTTCTCGGCCAGCCCGATCCCTGGCAACACCATCTCGGTGGTGAACACCATTGACAGGCTGATGATGCTCGGCGCCAAGGTGGTTTATGGCAAGGGCGAGGGTATTCACGTCTCTGGCCATGGCTTCCAGGAAGACCAGAAGCTGATGCTGGCCCTAACCAAGCCCAAGTATTTTGTGCCCGTGCATGGCGAGCACCGCATGCTCGTGGCTCACAGCAAAACCGCCCAGTCGATGGGGGTACCAGGCGACAACATGCTCATCATCGACAACGGTGATGTGGTGGAGCTCACTGCCGATTCGATCCGTAAAGGCGACCCCGTCAAGGCCGGCATCGAACTGCTGGATGCGTCCCGCAACGGCATTGTTGATGCCCGGGTGCTGAAGGAGCGCCAGCAGCTGGCAGAAGACGGCGTGATCACTCTGCTTGCGGTGATCAGCACCGACGGTGTGATGGCTGCGCCGCCACGGGTGAATATCCGTGGTGTGGTCACCACTGCTGATGCCCGCAGGCTTTCGATGTGGGCCGAGCGCGAAATCGGCTGGGTGCTGGAAAATCGCTGGAATCAGCTCTGCCGCAACACCGGTGGCAAGGCCCCTGAGGTGGATTGGGTCGGTGTGCAGCGAGAGGTAGAGGTGGGTCTGCAACGCCGCCTGCGCCGCGAGCTGCAGGTGGAGCCGTTGATCATTTGCCTGGTGCAGCCAGCCCCTGCCGGTACGCCTGCTTACAAGGGCCGCGCCGACGCCGAACCCGACAGCCGCCCCGCTCCCCGGGGTCGCTCTGCCCGTGATGGAGGCGGCCGCGATGGAGGTGGTCGTGATGGAGGCGTTCGTGAAGTAGTTGCCCGCGGCCGTGATGGCGCTGTGCCGGCACCCCAGCGTCAGCTGGTTGCCGTTGGAGCCGCCGCCCCTGCAGCCACGCCTGCGTCTGCTCCTACTGCCGCCCCAGCCGCTGTAGTTGCTGAGGTTTCGGCCCCAGCAGAGCTCGAGCCGGAACCCGCCGGCCGTACCCGGCGCCGCCGTTCAGCCGCTGTAGCGGGCTGATCGGCCCCAGCACCAGCTCAGCGGATCACCACTCGCAGCAGCCCCTTGGAGAGTTCGGCGAACTCCTCGGGGCTAGGTCCGCCGACTTGCTTGGCAAAACGCCCTTCTGGCTCAACCAGGCTCTCTTTGCTCACGGCCACGTCCAGCTCTTGAGCAGTCGCCGCATCTGCCTGGGCCACCTCGATCAGCTCTGGCTCATCGACCACTTCAACTACCAGATTCGGCACCTGCGCTGGCATGGGCACCTGAGCCTCCGCCCCCTCGATGCCTCCAAGTTGCTCCATCCAGGGCATGGCCGAGCCAGCGCTGCTTAGTACTGTTTCTGC
Organism: Cyanobium sp. WKJ7-Wakatipu; assembly: GCF_024345355.1. Classification (NCBI taxonomy): domain Bacteria; kingdom Bacillati; phylum Cyanobacteriota; class Cyanophyceae; order Synechococcales; family Prochlorococcaceae; genus Cyanobium; species Cyanobium sp. WKJ7-Wakatipu. The sequence continues at coordinate 22,386 of NZ_JAGQAY010000016.1, read as the reverse complement.
CGCTACTGGCTCATTGCCGAAGGGGAAGGCTTGGCCTCCAGTGCTTGGAGCATTCGTGGCTTGCTCCGGTGCAACTTCCAGTTGTGCTGCCTGGCTGGCGCATTGCTCCAGCCCCTGGTCGGCGATATCCCGCAGTACGGGTTCTTGCGTGGCTGCTCGAACGCGGCTGTAAAAACCGGTTGCTGTAGTTCTGTCTTGGTAGCCGTAGAGGTAGGTGTGGCCTAGTAACAGCTGCAGTCTTTGGCGCAGGGGGTGGTCGGGCTCGTTGGGCAGCTCGAGCAGCAGCTCCTCGCTTAAGCGGGCCACATCGTCCCATTGACGTTCGCTGTAAACCCGCTCAATGGCCTCATAACGCTGTTGTAGCGAGTGCGGTGAGGTTGTCATTGCGGCAGGTGTGCGGCGGGATGGTGCAGCCACAGTGTGCAGCGATCCCAGCGCAGCTGCCAATCCGCGCCTAAGTCTGCCTGGCCTGGGGGATGGCCCGGTTGCAGCCGCCGCAATAGTTCTTCGAGTTGCCTGGCTGGGAGCGCCAGCCTGGTGCTTTGCTCAAGCCAGTGATGCAGTAGTTGGCGCTGGTTGGCTACGGCTAGCTCGCCCAACTCCTGGCGCTGTAGGCCTGGTGTCCCAGCCTCGCTCCCGGCTGTTTTTAGAGTTTGCAGGGCCAGATTCACTAATTCGTTGCGGCTCTCCACCTCCTCCACCAGCCGCTCTGCTTGGGCGCTGATCCGCTGGGCGGCGCCGGGATGGAGCTCCTCCAGCACGGGTACCACCTCGGCCCGGATTCGGTTTCGGCTGTAGCGGCGGTCGGTATTGCTCGGGTCGTGCCACACGGGCAGCGTCAGTTGCTCGCAAAGCCGGGCGGTGTCGGCCCGGGAGAAGGGCAGCAGCGGTCGCGCCAGCGCGATTGGCTCGCTTGGATCGGTGGTTGGGCTCGATGGGCTGGTGAGGGGGCGCAGGTTGCGCAGGCTCGCCAGGCCGCGGCGATGGCTGCCTCGGGCTAGGTGCAGCAACAGAGTTTCGGCTCGATCGCTGGCGGTGTGGGCGGTCACCACATGGCCCACCCCCAAACATCTGGCCTGCTCAGCCAACTGGCCGTAGCGCCAGTGGCGGGCGTCAGCTTCGCTGGTTGCCTCCAGCGGCCTCAGCCAGGAGGAAACGTGCAGCTCGAGCCCCTGGTCGCTGCACCAGCCGGCCAGCTCCGCTGCCACCTGGCCCGACTCCGGCCGCCAGCGGTGGTCGCCATGCCAGAGGTGCAGGGGCCACTGGTGCAGGCGCTGCAGGTCGCGTAGCAGGGCCAGCAGGGCCATGGAATCTTGACCACCCGAGATTGCCAGCAGCAGCGGCGCTCCCGCCGGCAACAGCTCGGGATGGTGCCGCAGGTGGCGATGCAGCCGCAGGTGGTCCGGGCTCCAGCGCGGCCCGGGTGGGAGAATCGATTCACTATTCAAATCTTGCGTTTCCATGGTTGCGAAGTCGCGTCTTGAGCAGCTGCCCTCCGCCCTGCAAGCCGCGCTTGCTGATCGCCGCCTGCTCAAGGTGATCGCTGGCCTCACCAATTTTGATGCTGCCAGTGTGGAGCGGATCTGCCGGGCCGCTGGCCTAGGCGGAGCCGATTTGATCGATGTGGCCTGCGATCCGGAGCTGGTGCAGCTGGCCGCTGCAGTGAGCGGTTTGCCGATCTGCGTGAGCGCAGTTGAGCCCGAGCTGTTTGCCGCTGCTGTGGCTGCCGGGGCGGCAATGGTTGAAATTGGCAACTACGACGCCTTTTACCCCCTCGGTCGCATCTTCGATGCCGCCGAAGTGCTTGAGCTCACCCGCCGCACTCGCGAGTTGCTACCCGAGGTGGTTTTGAGCGTCACCGTGCCCCATGTGCTGCCCCTCGATCAGCAGGAGCAGCTGGCGGTGGATCTGGTGGCCGCCGGTGCCGACATCATCCAAACCGAGGGCGGCACAAGCGCTAAGCCCTTCAGCGCCGGCAGCCTCGGCCTTATTGAGAAGGCGGCTCCAACCCTGGCCGCTGCCCACAGCATCAGCCGGGCCTTGGCTGCGGCGGACAGTGTTGAAGCGGGTAGTGCTGCCCCGGTGCTCTGTGCCTCTGGCCTCTCCGCCGTCACCGTGCCGATGGCAATCGCCGCCGGTGCCGCCGGTGTGGGGGTTGGTTCGGCGATCAACAAGCTGAACGACCCGCTGGCCATGGTGGCCGTCGTGCGCGGCCTACGCGAGGCACTTGGAATCCCTGCAGGCGCAATCGTTGTTGGTTAACGCCAAGCCCAGTTGTTTTAGCCTGAACCCATGACTATTTTGCGGCAATTATCACCGCATCTTTTTCATGGGTTCTTTAATGTGGCTATTGCAGTGGCCGATTCGGGCCATTGTGCTGTTGATTGTGGCCTGGCTTCCCTTGGGAGTGGAGGTGAGCAGTTTCCCGATCGCCATGCTTTCCGCTGTGGTGATCGGCTTGCTGGGCACCCCGTTGATCTGGCCGCTGAAGCTGCTGCTGGGGCCGGTGTGGGCGGTCACCAGCCTGGGGGGCCTGATCAGTCCGGTGAGCCTGCTGTTCAACTGGGCAATCACCGTGGTGCTGTTTGGTCTGGCGGCTTGGTTGATCAAGGGATTCCGCCTCAAAAACGGAGTGGTGAGCGCGATTCTCGGCGGCGTTGTCTATGCCGTGTTGTCGGCCGTGATCCTGCGGATCCTTGGCCTTGATGTCGACTTCACTCGTGCAGCTGCCCTAATCACCACAGCTCCGGTGGTTTGACCCCGAGAATGGGGGCATGGTTCCGTTTGAACTCCACGCCCCCTACCAACCCAAGGGAGATCAGCCCACGGCCATTGCCGGGCTGGTGCAGGGTGTTGATGGGGGCGAGCGCTACCAGACCCTGCTAGGCGCCACCGGCACCGGTAAGACCTTCACGATCGCCAATGTGATCGCCCAGACCGGGCGTCCTGCTTTGGTGCTGGCTCACAACAAAACCTTGGCGGCCCAGCTCTGCAATGAGCTGCGGGAGTTCTTCCCGAATAATGCTGTTGAATATTTCATCAGCTACTACGACTATTACCAGCCGGAGGCGTATGTGGCTGTCTCCGACACCTACATCGCCAAAACAGCTTCGATCAATGAAGAGATCGACATGCTGCGCCACTCGGCGACCCGTTCGCTGTTTGAACGCAACGATGTGATCGTTGTGGCTTCTATTAGTTGTATTTATGGTTTAGGTATCCCCAGTGAATATCTAAAAGCTGCAGTCAAGTTTAAGGTGGGCGATACCCTCAATTTGCGAGGCTCCCTGCGGGAGTTGGTAAACAACCAGTATTCCCGCAACGACCTGGAGATTTCCCGCGGTCGTTTTCGGGTGCGGGGAGATGTGCTGGAGATCGGCCCGGCCTATGAAGACCGGCTGGTGCGGATTGAGCTCTTTGGTGATGAGGTTGAGGCGATCCGCTACGTGGATCCCACTACCGGGGAGATCCTGCAAAGCCTCGACACAATCAATATCTATCCGGCTAAGCACTTTGTGACGCCAAAGGAGCGGCTGGCGGACGCGATTTTGGCCATCCGCCACGAGATGCGTGAAAGGCTCGATGTACTTAACGGTCAGGGGCGGCTCCTAGAGGCCCAGCGGCTGGAGCAGCGCACCACCTACGACCTTGAGATGCTCGAGCAGGTGGGCTACTGCAATGGCGTGGAGAACTACGCCCGCCATTTGGCCGGGCGAGAGGCGGGCACGCCGCCAGAATGCCTGATCGACTATTTCCCTAAAGACTGGCTGCTGGTGGTGGATGAGAGCCACGTCACCTGCTCCCAGCTGCAGGCGATGTACAACGGCGACCAGTCGCGTAAGCAGGTGCTGATTGAGCACGGCTTCCGCTTGCCCAGCGCTGCCGACAACAGGCCGCTCAAGGGTTCGGAGTTCTGGGAGAAGGCCCAGCAGACGATCTTTGTGAGTGCCACTCCAGGTAACTGGGAGATGGAGCAGAGCAGTGGCCAGATTGTGCAGCAGGTGATCCGCCCCACCGGGGTGCTCGACCCGATCGTGGAGGTGCGTCCTAGTGATGGTCAGGTGGACGACCTGCTCGGCGAGATCCGGGTGCGGGCGGAGAAGAACGAGCGAGTGCTTGTGACCACGCTCACCAAGCGCATGGCAGAAGATCTCACCGATTACCTGGCAGAAAACGGCGTGCGAGTGCGCTATTTGCACTCGGAAATCCACTCGATTGAGCGGATCGAGATCATTCAAGATCTCAGGAATGGCGAATACGACGTGCTGGTTGGCGTTAATCTCCTGCGGGAAGGATTGGACCTGCCTGAGGTATCGCTAGTGGCGATTCTTGATGCCGATAAGGAGGGTTTCCTGCGGGCCGAGCGCTCCTTGGTTCAGACCATTGGCCGGGCTGCCCGCCACATCGAAGGCAAGGCGATTCTCTATGCCGACAACCTCACCGATTCGATGGCTAAGGCCATCTCAGAAACCGAGCGCCGCCGCGCCATTCAGCACGCCCATAACGTTGAGCACGGCATCACCCCCACCCCTGCAGGCAAGCGGGCCGGCAATTCGATTCTCTCCTTTCTGGAGATGTCACGGCGGCTCAACGACGACCAGCTGGAGGAGGCCACCGAGCAGGCCGAGCACAACAATGTGCCGCTGGATGCCTTGCCGGAGCTCATCCAGCAGCTTGAAGAGAAGATGAAGGGGGCTGCTAAAAATCTCCAGTTTGAAGATGCTGCCAACTTGCGCGACAAGATTAAAAACCTGCGCCAGAAGTTGGTGGGGAAGCATTAGGGCGGATCTTAGTGGTCAACGACCGGCGGCCTTGAGCACGATCTTGATAGTTTTGACCATGATCAGTAGATCCAGCCAGAGACCGGCGTTGCGCAGGTAGAAAAGGTCGTAGCTCAGTTTCAACTCCGAATCCTCAATGCTTGAGGTGTAAGGCATGTTCACTTGGGCCCAGCCGCTGAGGCCGGGCCGCACCCAGTGGCGCAGGCGGTAGTTGGGGATTTCCGCCTCTAGCTGACCCTCTAGTTCGGGCCGTTCCGGACGCGGGCCGATCAGGCTCATCTCCCCTCGCAGCACGTTGATCAGCTGGGGCAGTTCATCGAGCCTGGTGCGACGCAGCCATTGGCCGATCGGAGTTATGCGCGCATCCTGCTCTGCTGCCCATAGGGCGCTTCCCGTTTCGGCAAGGGGCACCATGGTGCGGAGTTTCAGCACAGCGAAGGACTGGCCCAGTAGCCCGGTGCGTTGTTGCCGATAGATCACGGCTCCGCCGTCCTGTGCTCGGATTAATAGGGCGGCCAGCGCCACGACCGGGCTGGTTAACACCAGCAGCACAAGGCTGATCAACACATCGGCGAAGCGCTTGAGCTGCTGCTCAAACGTGCTCTTGGTGCCATCGATGCGGCTCGAAAACAGCAGCCATTGATCGCCCACCCAGTGGGGAGGAATGCGCTGTAGCTCTTGCTCCGCAATGGCCGCCAGAGACAGCACGGGGTGACCCTGCCCCACTACCTCTTGGCACAACTGTTGCACGTTCGCTTCGGCGGCTACGCCACTGCTAAGTGCGATGGTTGCGCTGGGGGCGTCGCGTTCCCAGAGCGTGGAGCTGAACGGCAGGATTGGCGGCAGGGTATTGCTGCCGTAGCTGCGTCGCCATTCCTTGGCGATGGCCGCCACTTCCTGGGGCAGGGCCACGATCTGCCAGGCAGGTTGGGAGGAGAGATGTTGGCTTTGGCGCAGCCCCAGCCGCACCAGGGCGCTCCAGAAGGAAACCAGGCTGAACATGGGAATCAGGCTGCCTCGGTGCAGCAGGCTGATGTCTTGAGGTACCCGCAGCAGCCAACCCAGCAGGGCGCCCGCCACGATGCTGGCGGCGCTGGTGATTCCGAGCCGCAGCAGCAGTTGTATCCAGCGCAGCCGCGTCAGTTTCAGCAGGCTGTATGAGCCGAACAGCCAGCCCAGGCTCAGGTAGATCAGCACCAGGGCCAGCAGCAAGAGCTGTTGATTGGCAACACTGCTCTGGCGCAGGCCGTTCACGGTTAACGCTGCGGCAATTAACCCGGCAGCATCCAGACTTGCCGCAAGGACAAGGGGAAGGCGGTGGTGGCCCCAGTTCATGCCATGGATACCTCGACCTCGCCAGGCGACTCGGTGCCTTCGGCCCGATGTTGCGCGATGCCACCCAGTGCAAATGCGGCGTGCACTGCCTGTAGAGCTGCTACCCCATCGGTTTCGGCTACGACGCAGCTGGTGCGGATCTCGCTGGTGGCGATCAGTTCGATGTTGATGCCTGCGTCGGCTAGGCAGCGGAACATGCGGGCCGCGGTGCCTGGGGTGAATGGCATACCGGCCCCTACTGCGCTGATTCGGGCTATGGCGGGCCCCTCTTCGAAGCTGGAGCCGGGCCATTGGCGCAGTAGGGGCGCCAGGGTCTGCTGCGCCCGCGTCAGATCGTCGCGTTTGAGCACGAAGCTCATATCGCGGCTTGGCCCCGCGTGGGTGCGCTCGGATTGCACGATCGCGTCGAGGCTGATGCTGGCGTCGGCCAGGGTGCGGCAGACGGCCGCGGCGGTGCCGGGGCGATCGGGCAGGCGCCTCACTGCCACCTGGGCCTGATCGCGGTCGAGGGCGACGCCGCGGACAGCCGGATCCCCCTGATGGCAGGGCCTGGGATCGCGGCGCAGCTGCTGATCAGGCAGCTCGAAGGCTTCGGCAGCGGCCCGCAGGGCCCGATCCGCCTGGTCTCCAGCCACCAGGCAGCTCACCTTCACCTCGCTGGTGGCAATCAGGCGCAGGTTGATGCCTGAGCGGGCCAGGGTGTCGAACAGCCGGGCAGCCACCCCCGGCCGGCCCATGATCCCGGCGCCCGAGATGCTCAGCTTGGCCAAGCCGGCTTCGGCGCTCAGCTGGGCGCCGCCATCGTTGAGGGTCGCGCCCATGGCGGCCAGCACCTCGCTGCACACCAGCTGGGCCCGGTCGCATTCAGCGGCGGCCAGGGTGAAGGCGATGTCGTTCGAGCTGCCCTCGTGGGTGGCTTGCACGATCAGATCCACGTTGAGACCGGCGGCGCCGAGGGCCTCGAACAGCTGGGCGGCCACCCCGGGCCGGTCGGGCACGTGGGCGAGGGCCAGCACGGCCTGGTTTGTTAGGAGTTCGGCGCCATCCACCGGCTTACCTAGCTCCAGACCCTCATGGCCAATTGGCCTGGGGGCGCCGCTGGTGAGCAGGGTGCCGGGCTGCTCGCTCCAGCTGGAGCGCACCACTAGGGGCACGCCGTAGTTGCGGGCGATCTCCACCGCCCGCGGGTGCAGCACCGAAGCCCCCAAGCTGGCCAGCTCGAGCATTTCATCGCAGCTCACCTGGGCCATCAGTTGGGCGTCGGCCACCTTGCGGGGGTCGGTGGTTAGAACCCCAGGAACGTCGGTATAGATCTCGCAGGTATCGGCGCCCAGGGCTGCTGCCAGGGCCACCGCCGAGGTGTCGGAGCCGCCGCGGCCCAAGGTGGTGATCTCGGGGGTGCCACCGGCGCCGCTGCTGGTGCCCTGGAAACCAGCCACCACCACCACCTGACCATCAGCGAGCAGGCGTCGTAGCCGTTCGGTGCGGATCTCCAGGATGCGGGCGCGGCCATGGGCTGATTCGGTAACGATGCCCGCCTGGGTGCCTGTCATCGACACCGCCGGCACGCCCTCGGCGTGCAGTGCCATGGAAAGCAGAGCGATAGATACCTGTTCGCCGGTGGCTAGCAGCATGTCCAGCTCCCGCTGGGGTGGGTTGCTACTGATGGCGCGGGCTAGGCCGGTGAGCTGGTCGGTGGTGTGGCCCATCGCTGACACCACAATCACCAGCTCGTGGCCCTCCTCACGGCTGCGGGCTATGCGTCGGGCCACTGCCTGAATGCGCTCCACATCGGCCACCGAGGTGCCGCCAAACTTCTGAACCAGCAGGGCCATGGCGGGGTGCGGCGGTGGGCGTCAGTGAAAGAACGGTCAATTATCCGTCTTGGTCCCTGAGGGGTTGAGCAGGAAGCCGTCGCGGAAGGCATCGCCGGCATCACTGCCCCGCTTGAGGGCAGCCTCCACTGAGAGCAGCTGGCTGAGCAGGCGCAGGAAGACGGCGGGCCGGCGGCCGCGGATCTGCTTGCGCATCACATAGATGCGTTTGGGATTGCCGATGCCGGCCGCTTTAGCGATCACTGCTACGTCGCTTTCACCTTGCTGGTCGAGCAGGGTGACCCAAAGCCAGCCGCGGATCTGGCTGCTGAGGGCGGCAACGATGCGCAGGGCCGGTTCGTTGGCCTCCAGCAGGGCATCGAGCCGGGCAATGGCGTCGGCTGGCTGGCCAGCCAGCAGGGCATCGCCCACGGCGAGGGAGCTGGTGGTTTGACCGCCCACCAGGGCCTGCACGGCGGCGAGGGTGATGGGATTGGCGTAGAGGCTGAGCTTTTCAAGCTCGCTGGCGAGGCGGGCGCTGTCGTTGCCGATGGCATCGGAAAGGGCTGCCGCTGCGGCTGGCTCCAGCTTCAGACCCAGCTCCCGGGCCGTGCGGCTCACCAGCTCCACCTGGCCGGCGCCGTCCCAGATGGCTGGCAGGGCAAAGCTTTGCTCGCTGGCCTGGCCAGCCTTCACCAGCTTCTGCAGGGCTTTGGTGGTGCGCAGCCGGGCATCCGGCTTGCCGGAACTCACCAGCACCAGATGGCAGCCATCCGCCACCTGGGCCAGGGCGGCCTCGAAACGCTCGGCCAGCTCAGCTGGGCACTGGCTGCAAAACGGACTGCGTTGCAGCACCACCATGCGGCTGCCGGCGCCAAAGGGCGGCGTGCGGGCCTCCTCGAGGGCCTGGGCCGCCTGGCCGGTGTCGTTGCCATCGAGGCGGCTGAGGTTGATGGTGGCCCAGCTGGGATCCACCTGCGCCTGCACCAGCGCTTCGACGGCACGGTTGCGGGCAGCCTCGTCGTCGCCCCAGAGCAGGTGAATGGGCATGGGTGGTGTGCGGTGCTCAGATCCGCAGGGCGCTGAGCACCGGATGGAGCTCAGTCTGGGCCAGGGCCGGATGGTCGGTGACCAGCACCACTGCGCCTGACTGGATCGCAGTAGCAAGTTCGATGGCGCAGCTGTCGTCGAGCTGGGGTTCCTGGCGGCGCAGACGCACGGCGGCAGCGGCGATGGCTCCATCGCTGGGGATCAGTTGCCAGTGATGGGGATTGTTGAAAGCCTGGATGTAGCGCTGGGTCAGGGCCTCGTCGCCGCGGGCCAGGGGCCCTTCAAGCACCCGCATCAGGCTCAAGCTGCTGACAACCCCAATCCAATACCCAGCCGCTATGCCATGCATCAGGGGCTCGAGGTGTTTGCCGGCGCCCTTGGCGTCGGCCAGAAAGGCCACCAGCGCGGTGCCATCAAGGGCGATCCGGGAGCCGTGGGCTAGCAGGCGGGGGTTGAAGGCGTCTTGGCGGGGCAGGTTCTGTACAGTTTGTACAAAAGCTGGCGGTGGCGGTGCTGGCCGGGCTGGTTGGCGTTGCTGGGGATCCCAGCAGCCCCTGCCGCTGCCTTGTAGGGCCATCAGGCTCTGGATTTGACGTTGGCGGAGCAGGGGATCGACCGGTGCCTGTCCTGCCAGTGGCACCAGGGCGGCCATGGGGGTGCGGTGGCGCTGGATCACGATTCGCTCGCCTGCCGCCGCTCGCTCCAGCAGTTCCGGTAGGCGGCGCCTGGCCGCCTCGACGCCCAGGGTGGTGTCAGGCATGGGTGTGCACGAATCTGTACAGACCGTACAAGCTGTACAACCTGTACATAATTAAGGACAGCGCTGCTGGTGATTGATGCACCGCTCAGAAATGGGTCATGAGAAATGGACCGGAACATGAGTAATGCTGAAACTGCGGCTCTTGGCGGAGTCCCTTCCCTGGATCACCCGATTTTTAGTGAGAGCTTGCGGCTGATCCGGCAGTTGCCGGGCACGGCGGCGGCGCTGGCGCCGCTCAGCCCCCTGCAGCAGGACGTGCTGCTGCGTCTGATTCACAGCAGCGGTGATCCGGGTTTGGCGGCCGATCTGGTTTGCCCCGCCACCGCATGCGCCGCCGGCTTGGCGGCGTTAGCTGCCGGGGTGCCGATCCTCACGGACACGGCAATGGCGGCCGCGGCTGTGGCACCAATGGCGCGGCGCACCTTTGGTAATCCGGTGCGCAGTGTGCTCGATTGGGCACCTGAGCAGGCTCCGGCGGGTTCCACCCGGACTGCGGCGGGCATGGCGGCGGCGCTGGCCGGGCAGGGCCAGCCAGGCGTGGTGTTGATCGGCAGCGCTCCCACGGCCCTGGAGGTGCTGCTGGAGCTGGTTGCCTCAAAAGCAGTGCCGGCACCAGCCCTGGTGATCGGCATGCCGGTGGGGTTTGTGGGAGTGGCGGAGAGCAAGCGTCACCTGGCTGAGAGTGGCCTGGTGCATATGCGGCTCGAGGGCTCCAAAGGCGGAGCCGGCCTGGTGGCAGCGGCCTGCAACGCCTTGCTGCGGGCTGCCTGGCTTCATGCGGCGAGCGCTCCGTCGGCCCCGCTAGGTTCGTCCTGATCCACCCGCACGACGCTGTTGGCTTCGATGCGGCCCAGCACCTGGCGGGCGCGCAGCACCACCGCGGCGGGCACGCCAGCTAGGCGGGCGGCCTCGATGCCATAGCTGCGGCTGGCGCCGCCTGGGGCTACCTGGTGCAGGAATATCAGGGCGTCGCCGGTTTCCTGCACCAGCACCTGGGCATTGGCGACGTTGGCCAGCTGGCCGGCCAGGGCGTTGAGTTCGTGGTAATGGGTGGCGAAGATGCTGCGGGCGCCGATGCCGCCGCGCTCGGCTGGCGTGGCCAGGTGCTCGGCCACGGCCCAGGCGATCGAGAGGCCGTCGAAGGTGGCGGTGCCGCGGCCGATCTCGTCGAGCAGCACCAGGGAGCGCTCGCTGGCGTGGTGAAGGATGTTGGCGGTTTCGGCCATCTCCACCATGAAGGTGGATTGGCCGGCGGCTAGGTCGTCGCCGGCGCCGACGCGGGTGAACAGGCGATCGGCGATGCCGAGGCGGGCCGAGGTGGCTGGGATCCAGCTGCCCATCTGGGCCATCAGCTGCAGCAAGCCGGTTTGACGCAGGTAACAGCTCTTGCCGCTGGCGTTGGGGCCGGTGAGGATGATCAGGTCGGGGCGGGGGGCGGCCTCGGGGATGGCACCAAGAACCACGCTATTGGCGGTGAAGGGCTCTTCCACCAGCAATTGCTCCACCACCGGGTGGCGGCCGGCTTCGATCTGCAGCAGGCGGGCCTCGGGACCGGCGGGGTCGGTGATTTCGGGGCAGCAGTAGCCGCTGGTGGCGGCCACCTCGGCTAGGGCCCCGATGGCGTCGAGCTCGGCCACCAGGCGCGCAGCTGTGCGGATGGCGGCGGCCTGCTCGCCTACCTGGGCGCGGAGGGTGCAGAACAGTTCGTATTCGCGCTGGGCGGCGCGGGCCTTGAGCTGCTGGATGGCGCCCTCGCGGTTGCGCAGGGCTGGGGTGACGAAGCGCTCCTCGTTGGCCAGGGTTTGGCGGCGGATCCAGTGCTCCGGCACCGCTGCCGCCTTGGCCTTCGACACCGCCAGGAAGTAGCCGAAGGTGCGGTGGTATTGGAGTTTGAGGCTGGTGAGGCCGCTGAGCCGGCGCTCTTCCGATTCCTGCTGGGCTAGCCAGGTGTCCTGGTCGTCGAGCTGGTTGCGCAGCTCATCGAGGGCCGGATCAACGCCGTCGTGGAACAGGCCGCCCTCGGTGAGCGATAGGGGTGGGGTGTCGAGCAGGGCGTGGCGCAGCTCGCCGGCCAGGCTTTCAAGCTCGGGCCAGGGGCGGGCCAGGGCCTGCAGCGGGGCGCTGGTGGCGTTGGTGAGCTGGGCGGCCAGCTGGGGCAGGCGCTCGAGGCCATCGGCCAGGGCCACCAGATCCCGGGCCGAGGCGCTGCCGGCGCCGGCGCGGCCGGCCAGGCGTTCCAGGTCGCCCATCGGGCGCAGCAGCCGGCGCAGGGTTAGTCGCAGGCCGCGATCGGCCACCAGCTCGCTCACGCCGCCCTGGCGCTCGAGGATCGCCGCGCGCTCCACCAGCGGCGCCTGCAGCCAGCGGCGCAGGCAGCGGCCGCCCATGGCGGTGTGGGTGCGGTCGAGCGCCCAGAGCAGGGAGCCGTGCACGCTGCCGCCCAGCTGGGTTTTGGTGAGCTCCAGGTTGCGGCGGGTGGCGGCGTCGAGCACCAACTGGTCGCCGGCCTGCCAGGTGGTGGGGGGATCCAGCGGCACCCGGGCTTGGCTGGTGTCGTCGAGGTAAGCCACCAGGCCACCCGCCGCGCGCAGGGCCAGCGGCGCTTCGCCGAGCCCCAGGCCATCAAGGCTGGCCAGGCCGAAGCGCTGCTTGAGGGTGGCGGAGGCTTCCGGCGCCTCAAAGGGGGTGCGGGGCAGGGGTGTGAGCCGCAGGGCCTCGGGGCACCAGGTGGGGCAGGGGCCGGCATTGGCACTTGCGGTGGCGGTGGCGCCGGGCCAGAGCACTTCGGCGGCTTCCACCTGCAGCAGCTCCTGGTGCAAGCCGGCACTACCGCTCCGCTCGGTGACCCGGAATTCACCGGTGCTGACATCGGCCACCGCCAGGCCCCAGCACGCGCCCTCCATCACCACGGCGCAAAGCCAGTTGTTGAGGCGGGCTGCCAGCAGGCCCTCTTCAAGCACCGTGCCGGGGGTGAGCACCCGGGTGATGCCGCGCTTTAGCAGTTCGCCTTTGGCCGGGGTGCTTTCCAGCTGGTCACAGAGGGCGACGCTGAGGCCGCGGCGCACCAGCTCAGCGCAGTAGCGCTCGGCGGCATGGTGGGGAATGCCCGCCATCGGCACTCGCCCGACAGCTTTGCCGCCCTCCTTGCCGGTGAGGGTGAGCTCCAGCAGGCGCGAGAGGGTGATGGCGTCTTCAAAGAAGCACTCGAAGAAGTCGCCGAGGCGGTAGAGCAGCACCCGGTCGGGATGGGCGGCCTTGAGCTCCACGTAGTGACGCAGCATCGGCGTCAACTGCTCTGGTGCCACCAGGCCGTGGTGGTGCCAGGGGGGCAGGTCGGAGTCGGGGCTTGGGCTTGCTGTGGTTGCGGCCGGCGGGGCAGCTAGGGCGGCTTGGCGCTGACGGCTGCGGGGCCGGGTTGGGCCGGGTTCGGGTGCGGGCTGGGGCTCTTCGGCCAGGCCCAGGGCGGCGGTGAGCGAAAGCTGTTGTTCGGCTTCCGCGGCCACGGCCCTTTCCTGGTGAGGTTGGATCGTAGGTCGACTAGCCGGTGGCTTCATGTTGTGAAGCAGGGCCCCGGCTGACCTGGGTCTGCGTGTGAGAATCTCGCAACCGATCGGCGTGTAGCCGCTGCTAATCCATGCAGATCCTCAACACCCTCACCGTTTTGGCTCTGGTGGTGCTGTCGTTCGCCTTGATTGTGGCGGTGCCGGTGCTGTACGCCAGCAGTGAAGATTCAGGTCGCTCCAATCGCCTGATCCTGCTTGGCGGCCTCGCCTGGGTGGCCCTGGTGCTGCTCAACTGGGGCATGAGCATCTTTGTGGTCTGAAGCGTGGCGATTTTTGAAGGGCGGTTCACCGATACGGCTGGTCTGCGTATCGCGGTGGTGGTTGCCCGTTTCAATGACCTGGTGACCGGCAAGCTGCTGAGCGGCTGCCTCGACTGCCTCTCGCGCCACGGTGTCGACACCAGTGATGCCAGTGCCCAGCTGGATGTGGCCTGGGTGCCCGGCAGCTTTGAGATCCCCCTGGTGGCCCAGCGCCTGGCGGCCAGTGGTCGCTATCAGGTTGTGATTACCCTGGGGGCCGTGATTCGCGGCGACACCTCCCATTTCGACGTGGTGGTGGCCGAGGTAAGCAAAGGCGTGGCTGCCGTGGCCCGCGACACCGGCGTGCCCGTGATCTTTGGTGTGCTCACCACCGACACCCTGCAGCAGGCCCTAGAGCGGGCCGGCATCAAGAGCAACCTGGGCTGGAATTACGGCCTGCAGGCCCTGGAGATGGGCAGCTTGATGGCGGCTATTCCCGACTAAAGGCGCCGGGCCGAAGGTGCTTGGTTTGGTGGTGCTACTACGCGGGTGCGGCGGCCGTAAGTGGCGGGTTGTTGGTTTCGGCTGCCTGGGTTTCCCTTGCCTGGGTTTCCTTTGACCGGGTTTCTCCTGACTGTGGGAATGCTGGTGGTGCTGTTTCGACGCTATGCGGGAGGTTGTACAGCTGTACAACTTCTTTGACAGTGCCCATCAGCGCAACCCTTCCTTCGCCCCCGCCGCCGCCATGACCACGGTTCCGCTAGCTCAGGCTCGCCAGCAGTTGTCCGGCTTGCTCGATCGCATACAAGCTGGTGAGTGCGTGGTGATCAGTCGCTACGGCAAACCGGTGGCGCGGCTGATTCCTGAGCTGGCAGGCCAGGCTGGAGCGGAGCTTTGGCTTGAGCGCTTACGTCGTCTGCACCAGGAGGCAGGCCATGGAGCCGTTTGAACCGTGGCGGCGCATGGGTAGCCATGGCTAAAGAGTGCTGCTGCTATGAATTGGTTGGAGCGGGTGGGGGAGGGGCTGCTGAGGGTGAGTGCGTGGAGTGTGATGGAGCTCGAGGGGGAGCTCGATAGCCAGGCCGCGCAACGGTTGCTAGATGGCTTTTTGGCGGAACGTTGTCCGGTGGTTTGTTTTGAGCCGGACGACTTTGCGATGGTGCGCCACCGCCAGCGCTACAGGCCTGGCATTGCAGCCCTGCCCCTTTTGCTTCAGCTCCAGCTTGCCTATCGCCTGGGCCTGTTGCCGGCGACCCTCGATCGGGATCTAGCTGAGGCGGCTGGCGCGCTTTCCTATCCGGTCGAAACCCCCGAGGCCCCTGAAACTCCTTGTTTTACCAGTAGGGCCTGGGGGGCTGCATCGCGGAAGCCCAGCTGCTGATAAAAGCCAGCACTGTTGGTGGTCATCAAATAAACGCGCTCAACGCCGCGCAGGGCGGGGGCGGCCAGCAGGGCCTCAACCACCCGGCGGCCCAGGCCTTGGCCGTGCAGGTCGCCGGCTACCACCACATCCCAGAGCACGGCGCGATAGATCCCATCGCTGCTGGCCCGGCCGAAGCCCACTAGGCGCTTGCCATGCCACAAGCTCACCACCACGGCGCTGCCAGCCAGCAGGCGGCGCAGCTGCCCGTGGCTGCGCTGCTGGGCCCAGAAGGCGTGCTTGTTGAACAGGCGCTGCAGCTTCCACAGGCCCCGGGTAGGGCGCAGGCCTGGCCCAAAGCCAAACCAGCGCAGGCCAGGGGCACCAGGGGCGTGGATTAGTAGGCGCAGTGCTGCCATGGCAGCATTCTCCCAGCGGAGCGTTCCCTATGACCCGTAAGGGAATAATTTTGGCCGGAGGCAGCGGCACTCGGCTGCATCCGATTACGCAGGCGGTGAGTAAGCAGCTGCTGCCGGTGTACGACAAGCCGATGATCTATTACCCGCTCAGCACGTTGATGCTGGCGGGGATTCGGGAGGTGCTGGTTATCAGTACGCCCCATCATTTGGCATCTTTTGAGCGGTTGCTGGGAGATGGCAGCGCTTGGGGCATGGAGATTCAGTACGCCATCCAGCCGAGTCCGGATGGTTTGGCGCAGGCTTTTTTGATCGGCGCTGACTTTCTCAATGGGGCTCCGGCGGCACTGGTGCTGGGCGACAACCTGTTCCATGGCCACGATTTGATTCCCCAGTTGCAGGCCAGTAATGGCGGTGCGGCCGGAGCCACGGTGTTTGCCTATCCGGTGCGGGACCCCGAGCGCTACGGGGTGGTGGAGTTTGCGCCAGACGGTCAGGTGCTGAGCCTGGAAGAGAAGCCAGCGCGGCCCCGCTCGCGCTATGCGGTAACAGGCCTTTACTTCTATGACGATTCGGTGGTGGAGCGGGCGCGTCACATCCAGCCGTCACCCCGGGGCGAGCTGGAGATCACCGACCTCAATCGCCAATACCTGGAGGAGGGGTTGCTGCGGGTGGAGCTTATGGGCCGGGGCATGGCCTGGCTGGATACGGGCACCTGCGATTCGCTGCATGAGGCCGGCAGCTACATCCGCACCCTGGAGCATCGCCAGGGGCTGAAGGTGGGCTGCCCTGAGGAGGTGGCCTGGCGGCTGGGCTGGATCAGCGCCGACCAGCTCGCCGCCCTGGCTGCACCGCTGCGCAAGAGCGGCTACGGCGACTATCTACTGCAACTTCTGGAGACCCCCGATGCAGGCTGAAGTACTCACCACGGCGGCCGGCGTGCCCGTTCAGGGACCGTTGCTGCTGACGCCGCGGGTGTTTGGCGACGAGCGGGGCTTCTTCTTCGAAAGCTGGAACCAGCAAGCCTTCAACGCTGCCGCCGGCGACACCGCCTTCGTGCAGGACAACCACTCGCGCTCCAGCCGCGGCGTTTTGAGGGGCCTGCACTACCAGCTGCCGCCCCATCCCCAGGGGAAGCTGGTGCGCTGTGTGCTGGGGGAGATCTTCGATGTGGCGGTCGATATTCGCCGGAGTTCGCCCACGTTTGGCCAGTGGGTGGGGGCAGTGCTGAGCGCCGACAACAAGCAGCAGCTGTGGGTGCCGGCGGGTTTTGCCCACGGCTTCCTCACCCTGAGCGAGCAGGCCGAGGTGCTCTACAAAACCACTGATTTCTGGAGCCGAGAGTGTGAGCGCGCCATCCGCTGGGATGACCCTGCGCTAGTGATTGCCTGGCCCCTCGAGGCCTTGGCCGGAGCCCTACCCCAGCTGTCGGGGAAGGATGCTGTGGCGCCGCTGTTAGCTGAGCTGTCTCCTGCCGATCTGTTCAGCTGAGGTCAGAGTGCCAGCCAGTTTAGGCCTTTGAAGCGATCGAAATCGCGATCGAAGCTCACCAGCCGCCAGCCGTTGGCGATCACCAGGGCGGCCAGATAGGCATCGGTTTGAAGTCGGGCTGGCAGCTCGGCGCTGGAAAGCAGGGTGTGAAAGAGGTCCCAGCCGTCGTGCTCCGGTGCTGCCATGGCCACACCGGGTTGACGGCGGAACGCCTGCAGCAGATCGGAGGCTTCCGCTGAACCCAGAACGGATGCGCCCATCAGCTTTGGTTGGCTCAATAGCCTTACCAGCCCTAGGGCCGTGACCGTACAGAACAGCACCCGGCCGGAGGCTTGCTGTTCCCAATAGGTCAATGCCTGTGCGTGGTGAGGGTGCTGTGTTGCGGCCAAGGCCAGCCACACGTTCAGATCGGGCAGATCCGCTGGGTCGGAACGGGTGTTCAAGAGTCCAGCAGCTCAAACAGCGTGGCGTTGCTCAGGGTGTTGCTGGACATCGAGAGCGGGCTGTTCAGCCGGGGTAGGCCTGCTGCTTTGCGCTTTGGTGCCGTCGTTGGGGGAGCTGCGTTGAGACCCTGTTCCACGTAGTTGCGCAACAGTTGCTTGAGGGTTGTCTGCTCACCGGCTGCGCGGGCCTTCAAGCGGGCAAACAGGGGGTCGGGCAGCTCCAGGGTGGTGCGCATGGCCGAGGCTGCAGGTGTGCGCATCTTAGTGCGCATCAAGGTGGCTGGCTTGGCAGCGCTGCTGCTCACAATGGTGTCAAGTTTGTCCTTGCCCCAGCCATGAAGGTGCTGCTCACCGGCGCCACCGGCCAACTTGGCCAGGCGCTGATCGCCTCCAGGCCGCCCGAGGAGGAGTTGATCGCCTGCAGCCGCGGCGAGCTGGATCTGGCCGATGCCGAGGCTTGCCGGGCGGCGGTGCAGCAGCATCGGCCCGATTGGGTGCTCAATGCCGGCGCCTACACGGCGGTGGACAAGGCCGAAAGCGAGCCGGAGCTGGCGGCGGCGGTGAATGCCGGCGCGCCGGCGGCCTTTGTTGAGGCGCTGGCGGCAACGGGCGGCCGGTTGCTGCAGGTGAGCACCGACTTTGTGTTCAACGGGGCCCAGGGTTCGCCGTATCGGCCCGAGCAGCGGCTTGATCCGCTCGGTGTGTATGGCGCCACCAAGGCGGCGGGGGAGGCGGCGGCGCTGCAGCTGCCGGGGGCGCGGGTGCTGCGCCCCAGTTGGGTGTATGGGCCGGTGGGCAAAAATTTCTGTCTCACGATGCTGCGCCTCCACGCTTTGAAGGCCGCGGCGGGCGAATCCTTGGGGGTGGTGGCCGATCAGGTGGGCTGCCCCACCAGCACCCTCACCCTGGCGGCGGCCTGTTGGCGGGCGATCGGGGTGGGCGCAGATCCCGCCGCAGATCCCAGCGGCCCCCGCATCCTGCACTGGAGCGATGCCGGCGCCGCCAGCTGGTACGACTTCGCCGTGGCGATTGGCGAGCTGGGGGTGCAGGCCGGCTTGCTGGAGCGGGCCGGCAGGGTGAAACCGCTCACCACAGCCGATTACCCCACGCCGGCCCAGCGCCCCAGCTATTCCCTGCTGGATTGCACTGCCAGCCGAGTAGCCCTGGGGCTGGAGCCGTTGCACTGGCGCGAGGGGTTGGCTGAAGTGTTGCGCTGCATGGCTGCAGCCCGTCCTTAGCCTGGGTACACCCTTTTCATCCGCCATGGCTGCCTCGGATGTGAGTTGGCTGCAGCTCCTGTTGCAGCAGCGCGCTCAGCGGCGATGACGGTGCATGACGCCATGGCCAGCGCCAGCATTGCGGGACTCCCGCAGGAGGCCACCGAGCGGATTCTGGCGCTGTTGGCAGAGCATCCCTCCATCCAACGGGTGGAAAGGCTCCGGACATGGGCCTAGCGGAGCTGCTGGTGCTGGGCGCCCAGCTCGACGATCTGCTGCTGCCCTGGCAGATCGATCTGCAGCTGCGCCACCTGATCCGCCATCCAGAATTGCTGGGGCACATCGACCGGGCGGGGATCACCCTGCATCCGTAGCTGGGCCTATCGCCTTTCCCGGCGATCACCGCAGCAGATGCACGGGTTCGCCGGCTTCGCTCAGCAGGCGCGCTGCTTCGCGGTCGAAGGTGGCCAGCTGCTGGCTGCCCAGCTGCCGTCCGCCGAAAGCGATCACGCCATCAGCGAAATCGCCGCCCCATGCGAGCAGCTTGAGCCCGGCTGTCACGGCCGGTCGATCGGCCACCACGCTGCTGCTGGCAAGCAGCGCTTCGATGGCGCTGACGCAGTCGTGGTTGGAGAAGCGGTAGACACGGCGCAGCACCCAAACCAGTTCGCACAACACAGGGAGGGGGATCGCCACCAGCTCCGCCTGCTCCAGCAGCGCACTGGCTGATTTGGCCTGCTCGGGATCGTCCTGCACCAGGGCTCGCACCAGCACGTTGGTGTCGGCCGTGATCTTCATGGGCTGGTGCTGGGTTGGGCGTTTGCGTCGCCGAGCCCGGCCCAGCCGGCGGCGGCGGCCAGATTCAGCTCCTCCAGGCTGGCGCAGTGGCTGCTGCGGCCTGCCAGCAGGCCGATGAAGCTGTTGATGCTGCCGGTGGCTTGCTCGGCGTGCAGCTCCAGCCGGCCGCCAGGCAGCACCTCCACATCAATGCGCTGGCCAGGCTGAATGCCCAGATGGGCCAGGAGATCCTTGCGCAGTGTCACTTGCCCTTTTCGGGTGACGGTGAGGGACCGCGATCTTTTGCGCCTTTGCGTTGGGGGCTCGACCATTGCAATGGGCACCTTCGATCTTGATTGTAAGGCGTTTTTCCCTTGCTGATTAGATTGGTTTCTGTGGACATCGCCAACCTGATCGAGCAGCGCTGTGATTTGACCCTACGTCGATTCACAGCGCAGGTTTAGCCCGCCATTCCCCCGTACTCCTCAAGCACTGAGATCACATCTCGGACTCGCCTGGCATTGCGTTCGGAGGGGTCGATCAGCTGTTTGGGGGTGTCATGAAATCTGTACAAGTTGTACAGATTTTGGACGCTTTCAGCTCAGCCTCAGGCATCGGCCAGGCGGCCGGCGCGGTTGGCTTAGCGATCGGTCTGCTTGGCCAGGCTCAAGGGGATGTTGGGGCTTTCTGGGTTCACGGTGATCGACTGCAGCTGGGGCCGCAGCACGAGATCCATGTCTTCCATGGGGATGGCCCCCAGCAGCACCTCGTTGCCCAGCACCATGGCGCCGGTGAAGCAGCGGCGGTTGGCGAAGCGCACCTCAATGGGGCCCATGTAGGGCACCGTGCGCCGGTGTCCATCGGCCAGGATCACCTCCCGCTGCTCCAGCTCTCGCAGCTGCAGCTGGATGGCGACGTGCTCAGGGATGCAGAGGTGCACGGCCCCGGAATCGGCCAGGGCCCGCACCTCCAATCCCTGCAGCTCGGGGCTCGAGGGGTTGGAGAGCTGAACGGTGCCGTAAATCAAGCCCATGGGGTCAGGTTAAAGGCGTTTTGCCCGTAGGCATGCCCCCCTTCCGTGGGGATGGTTTGTGGAACAACGTTCCCCGGTAGCCTCATAAAAGCTTGATTGATCCCATGCCCTCACTGCTGCCCGAAGGGATCAATCGAGTACTGGTTACCGGCGGCGCCGGCTTCATTGGCGGCGCGCTGGTGCGGCGGTTGCTGGAGGACACCACCGCCACGGTGTTCAACCTCGACAAGATCGGTTACGCCAGCGATCTCACCGGAATTGAACGCCTGGGCCCCGAGGCGGGCCAGCGCCACCAGCTGCTGCGGGTGGACCTCCCCGACGCCGATGCCACAGCCGCAGCCGTGCGCCAGGCCGATCCCGACCTGGTGATGCACCTGGCAGCCGAGAGCCACGTGGATCGCTCG
This sequence comes from Cyanobium sp. WKJ7-Wakatipu, assembly GCF_024345355.1. Classification (NCBI taxonomy): domain Bacteria; kingdom Bacillati; phylum Cyanobacteriota; class Cyanophyceae; order Synechococcales; family Prochlorococcaceae; genus Cyanobium; species Cyanobium sp. WKJ7-Wakatipu. The sequence goes on along the minus strand of NZ_JAGQAY010000016.1, from coordinate 1,703 downwards.
ATCGATGGGCCTGCGGCGTTCATCGAGAGCAACGTGAGCGGCACCTTCAACCTGCTGCAGGCGGTGCGGGCCCATTGGGAGCAGCTGCCGGCGGAGCGGCGCGAGGGCTTCCGCTTCCACCACATCAGCACCGATGAGGTGTTCGGCTCGCTGGGCGAAACGGGACGCTTTTCCGAAACCACGCCCTACGACCCCCGTTCGCCCTATTCGGCCAGCAAGGCCGCCAGCGATCACCTGGTGAGCGCCTGGCACCACACCTACGGGCTGCCGGTGGTGCTCACCAACTGCTCCAACAACTACGGCCCCTGGCAGTTCCCCGAGAAGCTGATCCCGGTGGTGATCCTCAAGGCGGTGGCTGGTGAGCCGATTCCCCTCTACGGAGACGGTGCCAACGTGCGCGACTGGCTGTATGTGGAAGATCACGTGGAGGCGCTGCTGCTGGCGGCCACGCGGGGGCGGCTTGGGGAGAGCTACTGCGTGGGGGGTGCCGGCGATCACGGCTCCCCCAGTGAGCGCACCAACCGCGACGTGGTGGAAACGATCTGCGCGCTGATGGATCAGCTGCGGCCCCAGGGTGCTCCTCATGCTCGATTGATCACCCGTGTGGGCGACCGCCCCGGCCACGACCGGCGCTATGCGATCGATGCGGCCAAGATCACCACCGAGCTGGGCTGGACACCGCGGCACAGTTTTGAGCAGGGTCTGGAGGCCACGGTGCGCTGGTATGTCGAGAACCAGGGCTGGTGCGACTTGGTGAGGGTGCAAGCCGGGTATCAGGGACAGCGGATTGGCTTGGTGGCTGGAAATGCACGTGGGGGTGGGTGAATTGGCACTGGCAGACTTCTTGGATGGCCAACAAATGAATGTGTTCCCTTGGGCCTAGTGGATATGGTTGTAAGTTTCTGAAGTGTTGGCTGCAGAGAGTGTCTTGTTGCCTTTCCGGTAAGGAGCAGGATGAGTGGCCTTGGCCTGAGGTCCCCTTTTTATGCTGAATCGAGACGGTGACTATTGCTTGCTGCTTTCCTGAAGCTGTATTCGGTCAAGCATCGGGAATACATGAGTTCGAAATGACTTGACAATGGGCTTTTCAAGGCCCAAGTGAATAATTGTGGATACTATTGAGCACACGGCAACAGCGAAAATTGCAGCCATTATATTGGTATTGTATCTAAGACTAGGGAGCTCGTTTTGCAAGGTTCTGGCCATTTCCAGAATGATCGTATGGATTAGATACAGTGCATAAGAGGCAGACCCAATTAGCAATAGTAATGGGTGCTCGATTCTTTTGCCGACGCTGTGCAGGAGCAAGACGCCAAGAACAAGGGCAAAAGGTGCAAAGGGATATATATGGCACTCCTGCTTGGGCGGCTATGTACAAGCTTATGAGCAATAATGATAGGACCTGAAGTATCTTTTTTGGGGCTACGTCTTTTAATTTGCGCCATGCATAATAGGTTGCTATGCCTGCGCTAAAATATGGAATATAGCCGCTCGAATAAAACTCGAGATAGCCTATGCCTAGTCCACTCGTCAAGAAGCCGACCATCCAAAATATAGTTATTATGACAGCGGTTATAGGGCACCTCGAAAAATCGCAAGACCGCTTGATAGCGACCGAATTTGAATTATACTAAGGCTTCAAGATTACATGCTTTCCATGGGCCAGCGAGGTTTCTGGGACGAACAACAAAGAGTTGCAAAGC
>NZ_JAGQAY010000015.1:0-53757 GCF_024345355.1 Cyanobium sp. WKJ7-Wakatipu | reverse complement strand
CGATAAGATCGAGATCTGTTGCGGCTGAATGGCTTTCGGGCACAGGGAGGAGGCAATTCCGCCGACCTCAACTCATGCTGGCAGCCCAGGCAAGCTCGCCTGTGCCAGACTTTGAATCAGCCCTGGGTCCAGGCGGGAGCCATAAATAACTGGGCTCCTCCAATCCTGTGGAGGCAGTCTGGGAAGGAGTGGATCTATGGTGGAAAGTACATAGTGATAGCGAGTGGTGTTATACAAATAAAGCATACAGGTCAGAACACGTCTTCAACATATACTCACCGCTCTCTCTCAAGTGCTAAATGTCGCAAATAGAGGATCCATCATTAAACGTGCAAAGCCATGTTTCTATCGTCAAATAATCAGATCAACTAAGCATCCAACCATCCATACTTAGATGATCCAATGGATTTCATCATGGTGGATCCAGCCAACGCCTTGTTAAGATCGCCCAGTGCAGGAATGTGAGTCTCAGCAACTCCAGTGGGGAATTTAATTGTTATCCAGATCAAACCTAGTTCGCCTGAATGTAGTGTATTAGCAGCAGAGGAACATGCCTAATCAACAAGACTTGGAGAAACCCTATAGAAAGTAGATCAAAGGGTAGTGGTTACGGCATATTCAACTGGAGTGAAATATTCCTTGATTTCTGACAATTATACTCATCAGTTCGAAGGAACTCCTGGAAGAGAAATAGCGAAAAAGGCAATTCAGACAGTCTGCTGCCGGCGAATCCCTGAATCTGCAACAACTAATGTGAAAATCGATCAAACTGAATGCATAGAAGAACCCTGGAGAGTCGGTTGCCTAATCTGGTGCGGATAGATTATAATTCATAGGATACCACGAATGCCAAAAAAATAGGGTAATTCTGAGATGATCTAAACCCCATCAGCTAAAGTTAGAGTTGATAGCGCAACCTGCAAGCAATGCCGCGTCATTCTCTGAATCTAATGTCTTCAATTGTGAGTATCGTGACCACTAGCTGGAGTGGAGTGGTCTTTGCCTCTCCATGTCATGAGCAATATCAAGCGCAATACTATTCAAGTGCTAAAAAGGCAGCAGTAAACGTTCTTAAATACTGCGAATGGCATGCGAAACAAGGGTCATCATACTCTGAATGCCTTGGGTATTTCGGCATTATGCAAGGCACGAAAGCATCAATGATTGAAATGAACAAGGTATGTATAACTGAAGTCATCCCATTTCGCTCAGCTGAGAAAGTTTGCAACCAAGGCGATCCAAGATCAAACTGCATAAAATATTGGTACTCACCCTAGACTGGTCCTTAAGAAAAGCCCGACAAGTCCACTTAATCAAGATCTCCTTATAACATTTCCAAGCCTGTAATAAATTGTTGATATTGATATAAGCATCAGCCCTTAATCGGCAGTCCGAGTTTTCTGGATCTCTCTGGTTTGTTAGTTTTCCAAAAAGATCTAATGCAAACTTGATGCCTGGTTCGCACAAAAACGATGTAACTGCACCAATCACATCCTGATCACACTCATAGGCAGCCATGCACTGAAAAGTGACTTCTTACCCGAGAGAGGAGAGGGCACAAGAAGGAGAAGGGAGGGGTTGCCTGGAGAGCGGAATGATTTTAAGTATAGCTGGTTGAAATAAGTAAAAATCATTGCTCTTTCTGATTAAATTCAGTAAAATAAGACAGCCTAAACCATACGAGAACTGCTTCCATGCACAAATTTTCAGCACGAGCGTTCACGGGAATATTCATAATATTAATGCAATCGCATGCAGCAAATGCAAATGAATTTAGATTACCGAGCAGAATTTCTTGTATAAATGGAAGCGTTGCTATCAAGCAAATATCGCCAGCACAGACATACGAGAACACAACCACAGCAGGATTCACGCTGACGGTGGGAGGGGTTACGGAACAAGCTACAGGGATTGCAAATGGTAATTACAACAAAATAGAAAGTAGAGGTTATTACGTCTTTCTTGGGACTGGCGGATTGACCTTTGCCAAGCAAGATGGTATTAACAAAGCAATATGCACAAACTCAAAGTACGGCAATACAACAAAGGGATTTATGACTGAATAAAAGTGCAATCAGTTTTCTGCAACTTTACTAAGTAACTTATATCCTAGAGACAAGTAGGCGGTTTTTGGCTGGACTGATCGAGAGGAAAGGCGTAGAGTTAAAGGTTTTGGGTAGATGCTGGATGGGTTTGGGTGATGGATAGGGTTCGAAAGGGGGCAGGATATTGGTGACTTTTGTAGGAAACTGGAGGACTTTGGAGGGGAAGAGAAGCTGCCAGAAGGAGGGAGGAAGACAAATGACAAATATCGGTCGGTGGGTCAAACAACTGCTACAAACTCAGTAATGGTGAATTTTTGGCAAAGGTTGCTTTTATGGTAAAGAAAGACAGCAGACTACAGCAACTATAAATAAGAATGCAACTTCTTGCATACCTACCAAGTAACCTTATTGATGGCATTCTTCGGCATATTTTCTAATCCGCTGCATCCATCCGCCAACGGCCTCTTATAAACTATGGGCAGCATGGGTCGGTGACTTTCAGGAAAGATGTCACTCCTGGGCTGCCACTCAGGCGGCCTGCATCAACGTTAACTCCAGGGCCAGTTCGTTCTCTTCCGGTGGCTTGTTAATCCACACTTCTTCGGGTTGGCGCCAGCAGCGGGTGCTCCGGCTCCAGCGAGTTGGATTTGCACGGCGTGCGGCCTCGCAGACATCGGCTCGCTGCTGGCAAATTGCCTTGGCTGCTCCGCTGTGGCGCTGATGTGGCGTCACGAACTTGATGCCGCTGTGGCGGTGCCGGTGGTTGTACCAATCCACAAATGCAGCTACCCATTCGCAGGCCTCGTCCTTGCAGGCAAAGGGCCTGCTGGGGTAGTCGGGCCGGTATTTGACTGTCCGGAACAGGGATTCCGAGTACGGGTTGTCGTTCGAGACCCTCGGCCTGGAAAAGGATCTGAGCACGCCCATCTCCTCCAGCCTTGATTCCAGCGTGGCCCCACGCATGGCATTGCCGTTGTCGGCATGGAGGATGAGTGGCGGCTGGTGGCACTGGCGGCTGCCAAAGCCTCTGGGGCGGTGGTAGCGCTCCTTGAGGCAGGCACGCTGCACCAGATCCGCTGCGATCTGAGCCGACTCAACCTCGGCCACATCCCAGGCCACCACTTTGCGGCTCCAGACGTCGACCACCAAATAGAGGTAGAGCCACACACCCCGCACCGTGGTCGGCAGGAAGCTGATGTCCCAGCTCCACACCTGGTTTGGGCCATCCGCCCTGAGGCGCGGCACCGAGCGCGGTTCCTGAGGCAGTCTGGCCCTCCCCCGACGGTGGCACTGACCCGCCTGGTGCAACACCCGATAGAAGCTGCTCTCTGAGCCAATAAAGAGCTTCTGATCGGCTAGTGCCGGCACGATCTGTCCCGGCGGCAGCGAGGCGTATTGCGGCTGGTTGCAAGTCAGCAAGATTCGTTGGCGCTCTTCCTCGCTCAGGCGGTGACCCACCAGGCGGGCGCTGCCTTTACGGCGGTCCTTGCCGTCCCCATCACCCAGGAAGTCCTTCCGCCAGCGTTTGAGGGTGCGCAGGCAAATGCCGATCACACCGCAGGCCCTCACCAGGCCAGCGCCCGCAGCATTGGCCTCGCCAATCAGCTCGATCACCTTCCGCCGGTGCAAGGCACTGGTCAGCCTTCCGCGTCCTCCGAACAGAAGGCATCCCACTTTTTTTGCAGCACCAGCAAAGCCGCCATCTCCGCCATGGCCTTCTCCTTGCGCTGCAACTCCTTTTTGAGGGCCTTGATCTCCCGCTGGTCCTGAGCGCGGAGCTTCTCGAGCTCCTTCTGTTCGGCCATCGTCAGCACCGGCTTGGCGTTGGCATCCTGGGCCGCCTGCCGCCAACGGCTCACCTGCTCAGGGAACAGGCCCCGCTCGCGGCAGTAGGCACTGAGCTCGGTGGCGTTGAACCCGGAGCTCTCCAGCACCACCGTGAACTTGTCGGCGGCGTTCCAGCCCTCTGGTTCCTTCTCGGATGCCGGCACCACCTCTCCCTGCAACCGCCAGGCCTTCCTCCATTTGTAGAGGGTCATCACGTGAATGCCCAGCTCCTCTGAAATCCGGGCCACGCTCTGCCTGTGGGGCGGGTGCATCCGTCTCCTCACATCAGCCTTAACGGCCTCGCTGTAACGACGCATTGGTCATGTCCTCAAGCCCCCGGATGTACTGATCACAGGGGTGACAACTTTCCTGAAACCGGGGGGGTTAGCCTTACATGGGCTTAGTTTGATCAGATTTGTCAATGCCTTGACGAGATAAAACCCAATGAGTAAATTGACAGAAAGCACTTAACCAGAAGAATTCACCTTGATTCTCTCCATTCCTAGTCTTAAGCGGGCTATTCTGGCAATGCTTCTTGCCTTTTCAAGTTCTGCCTGTGAAAAGGGCAAAAATACTACCCAATTACTGGAACAATCCAAAACATCCCCTACTCAAGGAACAAATATCTACAGATATCTATCAGCCATAAGCGATGCTTATCCAGACAAAGAGGCGCTGACTCAACTTTGTATCCGCCAGCACGACTTTATGCTAAACCTTCCTGAGCAGACTATTAAAGCGGCTCATGATATTCGCTTGCCAGCTTATGAGGAATGGAGTGAAGTGCAGGAAGTAGAAAGTCAAAAATATAAAAACAAAACAGTTATAGTTCAGCCTCCATCAGTTAATGGGATTGTCATGGAAAAGGAGACAAAAGAGATCCAAATACCATATACTGTTACTGAGAATATTCAAACAATTAAGCGCGTTTCCGGAACATGCATTGGCACAGAGTACATAACTCAATAATCTTGTAGTATTGGGTTAATGTATTGCCGCACTCAGATATTAGGAGATACTCCACCTTGATATGTGCAGTAAAAACCACTTTCTATTTCACGGCTAATGGTTACATACCTTTTGTCTCCAGCTACGAATAGTGGTCTTAATACAATTGCTTCAATCACCATGTCACCTGTTCCATCTCTCAGCATCGCAAAAGAATACTTATCAGAATAAGACATGTCGTAGAGTGGCGCTTTGAAATCCTCGTCCACTATAAATCTAGCACCACTCTTGTCTACAAATATGCCGCAACCATAAGAGCTTGAGCATTGCGATACTGAATAACTACCCTGACTATCTATCTGATATCCACTTCCTTGGCTATAAAGCTCCGTAGGATCCCAACCGTAACCCGCACTATTTGAGCATCTACCTTCGTGATAAACCGTGAAACCTTCATAAGGATTTCTGAAAGTGCACTTAAAATCTGGTGCCCGCTCTTTAGAAATACTATTATATGTTGACAAAACATTTGCGTTTCTTAAGGATGACTCACTATCTTTGGGCACAGTGACAATCCAATACTCAGCGACTTTGCCATTTCGCTGATCTTGATAGCGCTTAAAGTAATCTTTTGGACATGATGCAGCATTGGCCTGTAAAGAAGCTATAACAAAGCTGATTGCAACCGAGGCGAATCTAAAACGCATGCAAAAAAAGAGACCTTTTTCATAGTAGCATAAATCTAATAAAAAATCAATGCAATAAATTATCAAAGCATTTATCAATCTTTCCTGGAAGTAATTTTCGTTTTCATTGCAATCTCCTGGCAGGCACCAAAGCGGGCTTTGTGAGAAGGAGATTAAAACACTAAAGCTAACAGCCGCTAACATGGCCGGCACTCTTTTACCATGATGCTGACAGGTAATTTTTTGAAGACCTGGGGCTGCAAAACTCATGTTTTCGAGGAGCTCTTAAGGAAATAGGCCAAGCTCAACACCCACCACAACGGACGTGGCCCCTACTAGCTCGGGTTCGCTGAATTAACCCTGCTTGAGCGCCGTAGCCCTACCCGCCCGAGGCTTCTTCTCGGCAGGGGCTTTCGCAGCAACGGCCTTGGCGGTGGGCTTCTTCTGGGCTGTCTTCTTCTGCACAACCTTCTTCTCCGCCGGCTCTAGGGCTTCACCGAGCAGCTCTTCTGCCAGTTGCTGAGGATCAAGCGAACGGCCCAGGGCAGCGGCCACGCTTGCCGCAATCCGCTCCCAGTCATCCGCCAATTGGCGCGGGCTGTAGTCCTCCATCCCCGCCACCACGCGCAGCAGCCGCTCCACTCCAAAGCTCTCGCCGCACCAGGCGCTCCGCAGCCGCTGGCCCGCCTCCCGGAAGCTGATCCCATCAGCCGAGAAGGCCTGATCCAGCCAGCCGCCCAGCTTTTCAGCCAACAGTTCGGCCTGCCGGCTGGACAGGCTCAAAGGCGGACTGATCGGTAGCTGCAGATAGCCCAGGTACACCTCCAGAAACTCCCCCGCCCCCAGGGGCTGATCGGTGGCCGGGTGCAGCAAGGGGGCATAGCCCTTGAGGATCGACTCGAGCCGCGGGGTCAACGGCGCTGTACCCAGCTGGCTCATCAGGGCCGGCTGATGGTGATAGGCCCAGGCCGCCTGGTTGATCCGGCCGAGGGCATCGACGCACTTGATGCCAAGCATGCGCATCTTGCTGTTGCGCAGGTGGGAAATCTGGGAGGTGTGCAGGTTGCCCGTTTCATTGCAGGCCCAATCGGCCAGCTCACTGAGCTGGGGATGGCTCACATGGCGCAGCAACTGCACGAGCGCATCGGTGAAATGGCTGCGGCCCTGCTCGCGGCGCGCTTCTCCAGGGAGCTGCAACAAGCTCCCATCAGGAAAGCTGGCGGGCCAGCCCTGGGCGGGATCAACAGCCTTTGGCGTGGTTGCGCCCTTGGCAGCGGTTGCAGTCATGACCAGAAACCTCTAGGACCTATCTCCTAGCGAGCAGGCTAGAGCCAATCAGTTCAAAACCATATCCGTAATTCCACGGTGATAAGACAATTTCTTAAGCCCCGCTAGGGCCGCTCCAATCCCAGCGGCAGGGCCCCTGCTGCCCCGCTCTAAGGCCCCAGCGGCCCAGCCATCCCTATATAAAAACCATAAAAAAACCAAAGGCCCAAAGCCGCTAGGCAGGAAAGCTCCAACGCCACCCGTAGCCTGTCAGGTATCGCACAGGAGCATGACCTCCTGGCCCCCATGCAATTTTTCGCGGTGCGTAGCGAGGCGATAGCCCGCACCCACCAGGCCCTACAGGCCCTCAGCCTCCAGGGCGCCACCTCCGGATCAGGCCCCAGCCGCGCCCTGCGGGTCGCCCAGCTCTACGGCCACCTGCAGGTGCGCTCCGCAGACAGCGGCCAGCTCAGCCTGGTCCTAAGCGAACTGGCGGCCCAATGGCACCTGCAGCCGCGCCAACTGCGCGCCGACCTGGAAGCCCTGCAAGCCATGGGCTGGTTGAGCTACGCGGGCACCAGCCGCGGCACCGACATCCAGCTGCACGAACCCGCCAGCCTCAGCCGCAGCGGTGCAAGCAAGGGCCCTGGCGCCAGCAACTCTGCAGCCGCCACCGACCAACCAGCCCAACCCGGCGGCTCCGAGCTGCTTGAGCGCGTCGCCGAGCACTACAACCACCACAAACCCACCAGCTGGCCCGCCTACAGAGCCAAGGGCCAGGCCCTGCTCCCCAAGCTGCAACGCGCCATTCGCCACGCCGGCGATCTCGATCGCTTTTTAGGGCGCCTGGCCCAGGCGCTGGCAGCCATGCCCGCCTTCTGGCGCACCACCTACCCCCAGGGCCGCAGCGGGGCCGAATGCCTGGCGGTGCTCCTTGCCTGTGATCGCTCCTGCGCAGGCTTGGGGGTGGAGTTTTGGCACGTCTTCTCCTGGGGAGCGGCAGCCGACTCGCCGCCCATGGGCTCCTCCACGGTCAGCCGCGCCCAGATGCTCCTCGCCTGGGACGGTCACCACTGGCGCGGCCAGGGGGTGGCAGCCCTCAAGCTCTCGCTGAAAGAAAAACGCCAGCTTGCAGAAGCACTAGAAGCGGCCGGCCATGGCATCGCTGGCACGGCGGCCCAGCAATTTGCCGAGGCCTGAACCATGACCCCACAAGCACCAACACCGATCGCCAGTTCGGCCATCGCTGGCGGCTTTGATGCGGCCGTGATCGAGCGCGCCATCGCCACAGGCGCCTTGATTGAAACCGCCAGCGGCCTGATCCCCAGCGGCGCTGGCCATGACGAAACCCATGACGAAAGCCATGGCGAAACCAACCCCGCGGCCCAGGGGGCGCTGCCGGAGCTGCTCGAGCACGAGCGCTCGATCCTCTCGGCCGTCCTGGCTGGCCCAAGCGATAACCGCGAGTTGTGGGGCCTGTTTCGCCGGCGCATTGGCCTGCGCTTCAACGAAGCGGTGCCCGCGTCGCTGTGGACGAGCGCCGAGCACCGGGCGGTGGCCGATGAAATTGATGCCACCTTCCGCGCCGAGCGCGACATCCAGGCCATCCAGGCAGAAAGCCTGCGCCAGAGCCTCAGACAACGGGCAATCGATGGTCGCTTCCAGGGCAGCCTCCAGGCCCTGGACACCGCCATCGCCGAGCTCCTGCGCTGGGCCGATGGCAGCAGCAACCACGATTTCGAGCTTGCCTGCACCCTGTTCCAGAGCGCCAAAGCCCGCCAGCTCTTCTACCCGGAACTCCGCCGGCTGTTGGCGCGCGAGCAGCGCGATATCTGCATTGATGGCGAATTGGAGGCCTGCCGCACGGCCCTAAATGCGGCGGTCTCGATCACCTCAGGCCGCTTCCACAGCCGCCGCAGCTGCGGCACCGCCGCCGATGCGGCCGCAGAAAGCCTGGCCCTCGCCCAGGTGCCCCTCTCAGAGCGGCCCCAACCGATCTCCACAGGGATTCCCAGCTTTGATCTCGACATGCGCGGCGGCATCATCCCCGGCCAGGGCGAAGGCACCTATGTGATCGCTGCCCGCTCAGGTGTGGGCAAAACCACCGTGGCGGTTGCGGCCGCCATGGGCCTGGCCATGGGCGGAGCGGGGGTGCTGTTTTTCTCCTGCGAACTCAGCCGCCGGGCCATCGGTGCCCGCCTACTGGCCCATTACAGCCGCCGGGCCCATGGCCTCTACACCCCCCAGTACAGCGCCAACGACCTCGAGGGCCGGGGCAACGCCATCGCCGGAGCCGACCTGGAGCGCCTGCAGCGCTGGTCAGCGGACTTTGCCCAGGGCCGCAGTCCCTCGGGAGATGCCATGGGGCCCCTGCTCTACGAATCCCAGTTCGGCGCCACGGTGGAGCAGTTCGCAGCCGTGGTGGAAGACGCCAAGGCCGCCTGCCCCCAGCTGTCTGCGGTGTTTCTCGATCACTTCCATGCCATGGGCTCAAGCCCCGGCTTTGGCCCCAACACCACAGCTGAACTCGCCGCCCGGGCCATGCAAATCAAGGCATTAGCTGGGCGCTGCGAGGTGGATGTGTTTGTGGTGGCCCAGCTCAACCGCGGCGCCTACAACAACCCCACCGGCCCCGATGTGTCGCACCTGGCGGGAACGTCGGAGCTGGAGCGCTACGCCTCGGCGGTGTGGCTGATTGATCGCCCCAAAACCGATGGCTACTCAGCGCCGGCGGCTGGGTTGCTGGAGGTGCACCACGGCAAATTTCGCCACGGCCAGCTGGCAAGCGACGACCTCAGCAAAACGGCGATTCGCCTCGATCGCGCCCATTGCTACCTGGAGGCCGATGAAGCCCGGCGCGTCTTTATCGGCTCGTCGCTCTATCCGGGGGTGGAAGCCCTATGAGATCGGGCCTTGCAGGCGTTGGCCCCAGGGGTGCTCGGCCCACCAGCGACGGGTTACTGAGCAACGGGTTGCTGAGCAAAGGGTTGCTGAGCGACACCCTGATCGAGCAGGTGCGCCGACGGGCCCAGATTGTCGATCTGTTTGAGCCTGGTGCGTTGCGCAAGGCGGGCCGGGAATTTCTGGCCCGCTGCCCCTGGCACGACGACCGTTCCCCCAGCCTCACGGTCAGCCCCAAAACCAACCGGGTCCACTGCTTTGTCTGCGCCAAAGGCGCCGATCCGATCGGCTGGTTGCAGCAAACAGAGGGGCTCACGTTTCCAGAAGCGATCCGGCAGCTGGCCCATCGCTACGGGATTGCAGTCAGCCAAGAGATCCCAGCGGCCCAATCGCAAGCAGGCAAAGAAGCTGCCAGCAAGCTCGCAGAAGATCGCCGGCGCCTAAGGGCCCGGCGCCAACAACAACACAGCGCCTTCCACCAAGCCCTCCGCCGGGATCTTGAAACCGCTGGCCCCGCTGCCCAGTTCCTGGCCCGCCGCGGCATCCAAGCCGCCACCGCCATCCACTGGCAGCTGGGCCTGGCCGAGCAGCGCCTGCAACTACCGCTGTGCGATCTCCAAGGCCGCTGCGTGGGCTTTAGCGGCAGGGCCCTGGCGGAGCAACAGCCCAAATACCGCAACAGTTCTGGCGATGCCCTGTTTCAAAAATCCCAGCTGCTCTTTGGCCTGGATAGGGCCCGATCGGCAATCCACTCCAGCCAGCAGGCCCTGCTCGTGGAAGGGCCCCTCGATGTGATCGCCCTCCACCAGGCCGGCTTTACAAATGCCGTGGCCACCCTTGGCACCAGCTGCTCGCCAGGGCAATTGGCCCTCTTGCGCCGCTGCGGTTGCAAGCAACTGCTGCTCGCCTACGACGGCGATGCGGCGGGCCGAGGCGCCAGCTTGCGCCTGATCCAAGCTCTCCTGCCTGAGGCCAGCCGCGGCGAACTGGATCTGGCCGTGGTGCCCCTACCGGCGGGCAGCGATCCCGATGGGCTGATCCAAACAGTTGGCGCCGAGGCCTTTGCCCGGCATCTGGAGGCCAGTCGCCATTGGCTCAGCTGGTGGTTCGATCAACTGCTGGCACCGCTTGAGGCACCCCTCCAAAAGCCCCAAGAGGCAACAGCCGCCGCAGGAACGACAAGCTTGGCCCTGTTGCAGCGGGTGGAGCGCCAGGCCAAGGCCCTACTGGCCCAGCTGCCTACGGGGGTGCTGCACCAACGGGCCGCCGATCGCATTCAGCAAGCCCTGGGGCTGCGCCCCGAAGCTCCAGAGCTTGGCCCTGCCGACAGCCCGCTAGAGCGCGCCGAACGACGGGCCCTGCGCCTCTATCTGCACAACCCCGAGTGCCGTGGCCCCCTGCAATGCCTGCAACTGCAAACCCCATTGACGGGGGCGGCGATGCAATGGGCCGTGGCCCTGGCGGAGCGCTGCCCCGCTGGCCAATTGGCCGTCGCGATCAAGCGCCTGGGCCCTGAGCTTCCCCCAGCGGTCGCCGGCCTTTTGCTGGCCTGCGCCACTCCAGGGGCGGAGGTGGTCCGCGAACTCACCGAGCAGGGGATCAACGAATTGCAGGCAGTGCTTGATGTCTTGGAGGCAGAAGAAAGCCAAAGGACCGCTCGTGGGGGAGGACGTGAAACGCCCCCCTGGCCTGGGGCGGAACCCTAAGGGGCTCCGTTGGTCTCTCTTCAACCGTGCTCCAACGCCTTCTCTATCGGCTGATCCTGACGGCCACACCCGCTGTGATTGATGCAGTGCAAAAGGTCCTGCTCTGGCTGAGCGATGGGTCACTGCACCTGCTCCAACAGCTCGATGGCGAGCGGCTGAACCACGAACTCGCCGCCATCGAGCAAGCCGAGCTCCTCGAGGAGCTGGAACTCCTGCGCGCGGGGCATCGCCTCCAAAGGCAAGCCAGCCAGCTGGGGCAGCTGGGCGACGCTGACGGCGAACAGCTCCTCGTGATCTGCCAGGAGCTGCACCAGTTGCACGGCTGGAGCGAGGCGGCAATCGATCGCTGGCTCGATCAGCTCCTGGATCAGCAGCCAAATCAGGATTAGATCAGGACTGGCATCAGTAACCTATTTGGCTGTCTGATTCCAGATAGCAACCGCTCTTGCTGTTGCCATGACCTCAACCCTCTGGCTCACCACCGACCAGCTCTGCACACACCTGGCGATCAGCCGCACGACCCTCTTTGCGATTCGCCGCTCAGGGCTGCTCAAGGACGGCCGCCACCTCGTCGCCAAAAACCCACTTTCAAGCCGCTCCCACCTGCTCTGGCATCTGCAGCGCTGTGAACTCGCCCTCGGGCGGATCAACTGATGGCCAACAAGAGCTGCACTTGGCTCACCACCGTTGAGCTTTGCCATGCCCTTTCCGTGAGCCGCTCGACGCTTTGCCGCTGGCAGCAGCGCAGGGTGCTCCGTCAAGGCGTGCACTGGGTCCGCAAAAACCCCAATGCACCGCAATCCAATCAGCTCTGGAACCTGGAGCGCTGCACCCAAACCCTGCGGGGTAGCGGCTTACCGCTTGAGGTTCAAAAGTATCCGGCTTAAGTCCCCTCCCCAGCCTTGGGGCTCAGAGCAAATCCCTGAACTCTTGAGGTGTTAATCCCGCATCGCGGGCGATCGCGCCCATCGTGATGGCATTGATGGGGTCGTGGCGGGGAATGACGAGCCTGCGTTCACCGTTGCTCATGATCAGATGACCGGATTCACGCACCACCCGAAAGCCGAGCCTCTCGAAGACCCGGACAGCCTCCTTTTGGCTGATGCCTGGCAGCCGCGGCATTACACCGCAAGCTCCAAGGTCTCCACCGTTTTCACCCCACCTTCTTCTGCTTCCACCTCGAGCCAGAGCTCAATTGCTTCCCGGATGTTCGCCAGGGCATCCGTGCGGCTATCGCCCTGGGAATGGCAGCCCGGCAGGTCCAGGCAACTCACCGACCAGCCTTCTTCTGTCTCAAGCAGCCGTATGCGATACGCCATGGCCACAACAACGCTGCCATCACCCTATCCGCGCCCAACTGGAACGCTCGGAAACTCAAGCAGCCCTAGGCGGCCATGCCCTTGAGCAGCCCCTAACCAACAAGCATCCGTCTGGCCACTGACGCCTTGGTCTGCTCACCGCTGATTTCACTCAAATACGTGCGGCGGTGCACCTCTGGGCTGTGGCCCATCACCGCCGCCACATCCGCGTAGTTCCAAGCCGTCGTTTCCCGGGCGCGAATCGCATAGGCGTGGCGCAGGTCATAGGGCACGCAACGTTCTTTGCGCTTCTGCGCCTTGCGCTTGCCCTGGGCCGGTGCCGTTTCCACCCAGGCATAGAGCTTGTTCTTGAGCTCAAACTCCGCCTTGGCATCGGAGCTGCGCAACTTGTGGCAGCACACCGCCCCCAGCCGTTCGTTGTTGTCGCAGCGCTTGACCAGATCGCGGTCGGGATCAAAGGGCAGGCCGTCCTCATTGACGAATTTGGGTTGATACCGGGCCCGCAGTTGTTCCAGCCGGTGCTCTCCATTGGCGCCAGAGAGCTGATAGCGCTCCACCCATGCCGCCGGCAGTGGCAGCGCCACCCGAAAGCCGGTCTTGGTCACCTTGATGTGGCGAGCCGCTACACCGATGCTCATCATTCCCTGCCCGTCGGGTAGTTCGGCGATGTGCCACACCTCATGGGGCCTCAGGCCATAGGTGGCCACCATCGCGAACACCCAGCCCCACAACGGGTCTTCCTCCATCACCTGATCCAGCCACTCCTGGATCGCCGCGGTGCTGGGGATGCGCCGCCTTGACTCACCCGCCGCCACCAGGGCCAGCTTCTTGCGGTTAACCATTCCCTTGAGCTCATCGCTCAGGGCTTCCGGTGCAATCGCCCCATAGCCAGAGCGCCGCAGGAGCGACACCACCTCCCGCTTCTGGCGAAAGCCCTGGCGATGGGTGGCCATCGGCATCAACAGAGCCGTCGGTTCGTCCAGGCGGGCCTTGAGGCTCTCGCTCGTATGCAGTGCAAAGCGGCGCACGTCCTCTTCTGTTGCCGGCCGGTCCGTAGGCAACAGGCAGAAGTAGCCCTTCCCCTTGAACGGGCCCACCAAATTCATGTTCACCCCCTGGCCGCGCTGGAAGGCCACCACAGCTGCGCAGATCTCCGGCCAGCTGGGGTTACTGGCGGTGGTCGCCTCCAGGTCCGCCTGGCTGTCGGGCAGGACCACGGGTTTGCCGCTTCTGGTGGCCTCAATCAGCAAGTCCTGGAGACTCTCGATCGCCTGGGGGTCAGCGGCGGCGTAGCCCTTAATGGTGTGTTCGCGGGTCCTTCCGCCCGCTCCCAGCTGATACACCGTGATCCAAGGGCTGCGGCGGTGCTCCCGCAGCCGGTAGCGGGCGCCGAGGGCACGCAGCACCGCATTACAGCGGTGCATGGGGCTCTGAATGGTGGCCATGGGGAACGCATCTCTATTGTGAGTGTTCCCACCGACCAGGCTCCCGGATCCACCCAGTCTCACGAGGTGAGACGAGCAGATTCCTTGGGACTTGTCCCAAGGAAATGACACAACTAGGGTTTTCGGCGACCCTTCCCGGACTCATTTCGCCCGAGGGAAGAGGCTCTGTTGACCCTTGAAAACGCTTGCGCCGCAGGGCTTATTCCTTGCAGTCTAAGGCGTTCCAAAATATGGGTCGCCTGAGATTCGAACTCAGGACCAATCGGTTAAAAGCCGAGTGCTCTACCGCTGAGCTAGCGACCCGCGCCCTTGGGCACTCATGAAACGTATCACCCAGGGGCGACCTCCTCCAAGGGGGCCCAGGCAACCGTGAGAATGGCCTAACAGCTGGCCGCAGCGGATGAGCGTCTTTCCCTGGCCCAAACCCCAGATCCACACCGAGGCCTGGGTGGCCGAAACGGCCGTAGTAATCGGCGATGTGCAGCTAGCGGCAGGAGCAAGTCTCTGGCCCACTGCGGTCGCCCGTGGCGACGTCTCTTCGATCGTGGTGGGTGAGGGCAGCAATGTGCAGGACGGGGCAGTGCTGCATGGCGACCCCGACCAGCCTGTAACCATCGGCGCCGATGTGACCATCGGCCATCGGGCTGTGGTGCATGGCGCCACCCTTAAAGACGGCTGCCTGATCGGCATCGGAGCCATCGTGCTCAATGGCGTCACCGTGGGAGAGGAGGCCCTGGTGGCCGCCGGATCGGTGGTGACTCGCGACGTACCAGCTGGAGTCCTGGTGATGGGATCCCCGGCCCAGGTGAAGCGAGAGCTCACGGCTGAGGCCCGGGCCGAGCAGCGCGAGCACGCCCGCCGCTACCGCCAACTCGCCGGTGCCCATGCCCAGGCGAACGGATGACGACAGATCCGGGTCTAGACAGGCGAATCCTGAGGTTCAGTCCGTAAGATCCTTAAATCTCGTTTGGCTTCCCATGGACGGTCGGCTGATTTTGGTGGTTGCTCCGATCCTGCTCGCCGCGAGCTGGGCCGTCTTCCATATCGGTCGTGCCGCCGTAGGACAGCTGCAATTGCTGCTCAAGCGCGCCCGCGCCTGAGCATTTGAGCTCTGAGCTGCTCGTTATCGGTGCTGGCCTGGCGGGTACGGAAGCCGCCTGGCAAATCGCCCAAGCTGGGCTGGCGGTGCGGTTGGTGGAAATGCGGCCAGTGCGCCGCAGCCCAGCCCACCACAGCTCTGAATTTGGCGAGCTTGTATGCAGCAACAGCTTCGGCGCCCTAAGTAGCGATCGGGCCGCAGGCCTGCTTCAAGAGGAATTACGGCGCCTTGGTTCGATGGTGATTCGCACCGCTGACGCCCACGCCGTGCCTGCAGGCGGCGCCCTGGCAGTAGATCGCGGCCGCTACAGCGCCGCCCTCACCGCCGCCCTCGAGCAGCACCCGTTGGTGACGGTGGAGCGGCGGGAGCACACCGAGCTGCCCGGCCCCGGTGAGATCGCCGTTCTGGCCACCGGTCCGCTCACTAGCGAGCCCCTGGCGGAGCAGCTGCGGGAATTCACGGGCCGGGCCGACTGCCACTTCTTCGATGCGGCCAGCCCGATCGTCGAAGGCGAGAGCATCGACCTGGGCGTGGCCTTTCGCGCTTCCCGCTACGACAAGGGCGATGCCGACTACATCAACTGCCCCATGGACCGGGAGCAATTTCTGGCTTTTCGGCAGGAGCTGCTAAGCGCCGAGCAGGCCGAGCTGAAGGACTTTGAAAAGGAGAGCGCTCACTTCTTCGAGGGCTGTCTCCCCATCGAGGAGCTGGCACGCCGCGGCGAAGACACGATGCGCTACGGCCCGCTCAAGCCAATTGGGCTCTGGGATCCCCGCTGGGGCGATCTCAATGATCGCGATGTGCGCCGCGCCAAGCGGGCCTACGCGGTGGTGCAGCTGCGCCAGGAAGACAAGGACGGCCGCCTTTGGAACCTGGTGGGCTTCCAGACCAACCTGAAATGGGGGGAGCAGAAACGGGTATTGCGGCTGATCCCGGGCCTGGAGAACGCCGAGTTTGTGCGCTTCGGTGTGATGCACCGCAACACCTTCCTGGAATCGCCCCAGCTGCTCGATGCCACCCTGCAGTTCCGCCAGCGCCCCAGCCTGCTGGCGGCGGGCCAGATCACGGGCACCGAGGGCTACGCAGCCGCGGTAGCTGGTGGCTGGCTGGCTGGCACCAACGCAGCCAGACTGGCCCTAGGCCTGGAACCCCTGAGCCTGCCAAAAACCACGATGCTGGGCGCCCTCAGTCACTTCATCGCCGAAGCGCCCAGCAAGAAGTTCCAGCCCATGCCGCCCAACTTCGGCTTACTGCCCGAGCTAGCCGAACGCGTCCGCGAGAAACGGGCCCGCTACGGCGCCTACCGCGACCGGTCCCTAGCGGATCTTGAGCCTTTCACTCGGCCCCTACAACTGCACGACGACAGCGCCGCTGCCTAGGGTCGCTTCAGCATCTCCAGCCCAACGTTGACCAGCAACCCTGCCCCCATCTGGGATGTGATCGTGATCGGTGCCGGCATCGGCGGCCTGGTCACCGCTTCCCAGCTGGCTGCCAAGGGGGCGAAAGTGCTGGTGCTGGAGCGATACCTCATCCCAGGAGGCTCCGGCGGCAGTTTCAGGCGTGATGGCTACACATTCGACGTGGGCGCCTCGATGATCTTCGGCTTCGGCGAGCAGGGGCACACCAACCTGCTCACCCGGGCCCTGGCCGATGTGGGCCAGCACTGCGACACCATCCCCGATCCAGCCCAGCTCGAATACCACCTGCCCGGCGGACTCAACGTGGCTGTGGACAGGGATTACGAGCACTTTCTCAGTGATCTCACCGCCCTGTTCCCCCACGAGGCGAAGGGCATCCGCGCCTTCTACGACGCCTGCTGGCAGGTGTTCCGCTGCCTCGATGCGATGCCGCTGCTTTCGCTGGAGGATCCGGCCTACCTAGCCAAGGTGTTCTTCAAAGCACCCTTGGCCTGCCTGGGCCTGGCCCGCTGGCTGCCGGTGAACGTGGGCGATGTGGCGAGGCAGCACATCAGCGATCCGGCCCTGCTCAAGTTCATTGACATGGAGTGTTTCTGCTGGAGCGTGATGCCGGCCGATCTCACGCCAATGATCAATGCGGGCATGGTGTTCTCCGATCGTCATGCCGGCGGCATCAATTACCCCAAAGGGGGCGTTGGTGTGATCGCGGAAAAGTTGGTAGCGGGATTGGAGAACCATGGCGGCGCGATTCGCTACAAGGCGCGTGTGACCAAGGTGCTGCTGGAGAACAACACTGCGGTGGGGGTGAAGCTGGCCAGTGGTGAAGAGCTGCGGGCCCGCCGCGTAGTGAGCAACGCCACCCGCTGGGACACCTTTGGCGCTCTGGTAGATGCCGCCCACACCCCCAAGGCCGAAACCACCTGGCGGCGCCGCTACAAGCCCTCCCCCTCCTTTCTCTCCCTGCACCTGGGCATCGAGGCCCAGATCGTGCCCAAGGGTTACCACTGCCACCACCTGCTGCTGGAGCGCTGGGAGGAGATGGAGGCCGAGCAGGGGGTGGTGTTCGTATCGATGCCGACCCTGCTGGATCCGGAGCTGGCCCCGGCAGAGCGCCACATCGTGCATGCCTTCACCCCCAGCTCCATGGAGCACTGGCAGGGGCTCACGCCAGCGGCCTATCGCGCCAAAAAACAGGCGGATGCCGACCGGCTGATCGGCCGACTCGAAGTGATCCTGCCCGGCCTGAAGGGGGCTATCCGTCACCGCGAAGTCGGCACGCCGCGCAGCCACCGGCGCTTCCTGGGCCGCATGGGCGGCAGCTACGGCCCAATCCCAGCCCTGCGCCTGCCGGGGCTGCTGCCGATGCCCTTCAACCGCACCGGCCTCACCGGGTTATATGCGGTGGGGGATTCCTGTTTCCCGGGCCAGGGCCTCAATGCGGTGGCATTCAGTGGCTTTGCCTGCGCCCACCGCATCGGCGCCGACCTGGGGCTTAATCCCTGGAACCTGCCTGACTAAGGTGGTTTCAAAGGGCAAAACGGCGGCCCAGTGACAGTCGACACGACCAACGAGCTCTCTCAGCCTTATGCGGGGGCAAGGCGCCAGTCCGCGCGAATGCTGTGGCGCTCATGGGCCAAAGAAGAGCGCATCAGCTGGATCAAGCGTGGCCATTCACGGTCGGCCCTGATCCTGTTTCTGATAGTCATCCTGGTTGGGATTGAAGCGGTCCGGAGGATTCAGCTGGCCAAGGGTCGAAGCGTCACCAACCAGACGATCGCCCTGGAAAAACTCGAAGCCGAATTCCGGGAAGCCCAGCGAATTGCGAGCGACTGGGGCTGGTGGGATGACAGCTATGCCTTCATCGAGGGCAAGAACCCCTCCTTCCCCTCCCAAAACCTGGCCACCAGCAGCCTCTTTGATCAAGGGGCCGCCATGGCGATCTACGACGCCCAAGCCCAACGCCGGGCCCTTCAGGTGGGCCTGAGCAGCCCGAGCCGGCCCCCTGATCAACGGCTGGTGCGCTGCCTTGACTCCACCGCCCGCACCCGCCGCCAACTGGGCCTCGCCGGCATCCGGGTGATCTGCTCAGACGAGACCAACAACCTCTACGTCGGCTTCGCCACCACCATCGGCACCAGCGACAACAGCCGTTCCACAACAGCGACCCTCATTTTCCTCAACCCGCTGGTCGAACCCCAGTTCGGCACCAACTTGAAGGAGGAGCTCAACCGCATCCAGGCTCAGCTGCAGCCCATCCCCCCAGCTGGAGTCATCGCCACGGGGGAGCCCTTGGCTGCGCTTAAACCCAAGACCTTCGGCGAAGACGGGCGACTGATCGGCGTCAAACCCGCCAATAGCCAGGCAGAGCAGCTCAGGGAACTAAACCATCTGCTGCTGCAGCTAACCGGCGGGGGACTGATCGCCCTGGCCCTACGCCTCAGCTGGAAACTGGCCGAGCGCCGGCAGAGAATGCTGCTGCGCCAGAAGGAACGCCGGGCTACCCAACGCATCCGCCGAAGTCACCTTGCACTGATTGAAATCCTTGAATTCAAAGCCCCCCAGTCGCTCCCTTCACCAGATCACAGCCCTGCCGGCCAAGCGATCGAGGGGTCGACCACAACCGGCAGCGAACCCGCTGGTCGCCAACGCGTAGACATCCAGTCGATTGCCAATCGGTTTGAACAGATTCTGGGCACCGCCCGCGATCTGGCTATGCACGATGCACTCACCGGCCTGGCCAACCGCCGCTATTGCATCGAACACCTTGAAAGAAAAATCGATCGCCTTAAGGAAGAGCAGACACTTCTTGTCCTGCTGTTTATCGATCTCGACAAATTTAAAAGCATTAACGATACCTATGGCCATCGCATCGGTGATCAAGCCCTGCGCAAGGCAGCCAACCAACTCAAGGCCCTCTGCCGCCAGGGTGATTTCCTGGCGCGCTACGGCGGCGACGAATTCATTCTGATTCTGAATCCGGGAGACTCTCAAAACGCCAGCAATGAAGACGATCTAGCCCTCCATGCCAAACAGGTAGCCCACCGGATCCTTGAGTCCTTTGAGAAAAGTCAAGTTGACTCCGCCTCGCCCTACCGACTCAGCCTGAGCATTGGGATCACGATCAGCGATCCACACCACTTCAGTAGTGAAGACATCATTCGAAAAGCAGACCTGGCAATGTACAAGGCAAAGTCATCCCAGGGGGAACACATTCACCTGTTCACAGCGGAAAATGAGTCCAATCCGCTCAGTGACTATCGCCTATTTACTGCGCTCCAACAGGCTTGCGAAGCATCACTTGAGCCATCGCAGCCCGACTCCTTCCGGATTTTATTTCAACCGATCGTCAACGCCGCAGGCGAAGTCCTAGCCGTTGAGGCTCTCGCCCGCTGGGATCACCCAGAACTGGGGGAAGTTCCCCCAACTCTATTTATCCCGGTAGCGGAACACTATCGAATCATGGGTCGCGTTGGCTGGCAGCTGATCGAAGCCACGTTGAAGACCTTCAAGCAGCTGATCCAAGCTCTAAAAGTAACCCCCAATCAGCTCAACCTAGCGATCAATATCAGCCCATCCCAACTCACCAAACGCATCTTTTTCAGGCCAATTAATCGACGCCATTGCAGCCCACGGAATCTCTTGCAACAGCATCAATCTTGAACTCACCGAAACCGCGATCTTCAACTCCACTGCAGCAGTTAAAACTAATCTGCGCCAGTGTCAAGAAGCGGGAATGCGGATTTCACTCGATGACTTTGGAACGGGCTTCTCCTCCATGGGCCTGCTGCTATCGCTAAAGCCTGACGAACTGAAGATCGATCGCAGTTTTGTAATCGGAGTTCTCAACGATTCCTATGCGGAACAAATCGTGGAACTGCTCCCTAGGCTCACGAACTCCGTATCGATGACCCTCGTCGCTGAAGGGGTGGATACCGAGGAGAGCTTTCAGCGGCTGCAACAGATGGGGGTGGCCCGATTCCAGGGCTATCTATTCTGTGAGCCCCTAAACATCGCCGCCCTGGTTGAGCTTGTGGGTGGAAAGCGACTCACAATCCCACTTCCCGCTGCATAGCCTGGGCCCAATAGCCCTAATGCAAGGAATGCCCGGCTCCCCTACCCCCAGCTCCGCCGAGCTGGCCACTTACCTCGAGCAACGCGGCGAGCTCAGCAAGCCCTGGATGCTGCAGCTACTAAGGCTCACCAAGCTCAAGGAGGCCAAGGACAGCATGGACCCGGATGCCTACATGGCCAGCCTGCAGGAGGCCCACGCCGATCTGATGCGACTTGGCGAATTCTGGAAAGGTCGCGAGCAGGAAGTTTTCAGCGGCCGCTACCAGCCAGAGACCCTGATCGAACCCCTACCCGGCTCCCCCGAAGATCGATGACCGGCGCCTTGGCCGTCAGCAGCGACCGCTACCCGATGGCCGCGCTGATCCGCTTTACCCTGATCGCTCTCTACTTGGCAATGGTGGCGCCCCTGCCCCTACTGGCACCAGCAGAGCTCAAATTGCTGCTTTGGCTGGCTCTACCCCTGGGGCTGGGCTTGGTAGTGGCAGCCACCAGTGAAGCCGTTGAGCTAAGTGCCGATGGCATTCGGGTTGGCCATCCCAGCTGGTGTGCCTGGCTGCTGCGCCGCGGCTGGAGCCTGCCTTGGAAATCCATCAGCGGGCTCACACCGGTAGCCACAAGCCAGGGGGGCCGGGTCTTTTACGTGAGGGGAGAAGACGGATCGGCATACCTGCTGCCGCAACGGGTCGCAGCCTTCGAGCAGTTTCTGGGCCGCTTCAGCAAGGAAACGGGCATCAACACCAGCTCAATCGGCCGAATCAGCCCACCTTGGACCTATCAACTCCTAGCCGGCCTGAGTGCGTCCATGTTGCTTGGAGAGTTGGTTTGGGCTCTTAAACCAATGAGTTGAGCTGCTGACGCGCCGGCTCTTCCTCGGCAGAAGCTTCAGGCAGGGTTTCAAGGCTGAAGCGATAGCCCTGCTGGCGCATCGTTTCGATGCCGCCTCCTTCACCCAAGCCAGCCTGCTCTAACTTGCGACGCAAGGTGAGCACTTGGGTGTCAACCGAGCGGGGACCGCCGCTGAAGGGTGGCCAGGCCATACGCAGTAGTTCCTGGCGACTGCGCACAACCCCAGGGGGCATTAGCAGGGCACAAAGCAGGGCAAATTCCCGTGGACTCAGCTCGACTGGCTGGTCGCGCAGGGTTACCTGGCGGAGCAATACGTGAACTTCAAGCGGTCCAACACAGACCCGTTCCTGCAGACCGGTGCCGCCACGGCGCAGCAGGGTGCGGCAGCGGGCGGCCAGTTCTTCCAGGCCAAAAGGTTTGCGCAACACATCATCTGCTCCCGCATCAAGCAGGCTCACCACGGGCTCCGAACCGGTGCGGGCCGTGAGCACCATCACCGAGCAGCGCAGCTGGGCCGCCAGGCGCAGGGCGGAACTCTCATCGAGTAGTTCTGCGCTGATCAGCAGATCGGGAGATTGGTCCTGGCACACGTCCAGAGCTTCACGAGCCGTAGCAACCGCCGCCGCAAGATGGCCGTCCTGCCGCAGGCGCTGGGCCAGCACCGTGCGCAGGGTCGCGTGGGGATCAACCACCAAAACCCGCTGGGGCTGGCTTCCGGCCTGATTGGCGGCCCCAGAGGCCGGCAGTGGCGGGTTAGAGGAGTTGATGGAGTCCACAACTGTGTTGAATTCACCTTAACGGCAGCCGCCAGGGGATCCGCGTATCAGTCGATGCGTTTGTGTGGACACCACCAACTATGCGGAGACCACCCAATCGCGGCTTCTGCCTCCAAGGGGCAAAATAGATAAAGGTCCTACGACCCCATGACTTCGCTTCAACACCCAGACGCCATCCGCCACTTCCAGTCGCTGTGCGATGCCTGCCAGGAACTGGCCCATCGCTTCCACAGCCCTGCTGAATTGCGGCTCTACGCCGATGGCTACATCCACGCCCTGCGCCGCACTGCGGTGCTTGATCCGATCTCCCAGCGGCGACTTGAGGAGCTCACCGACCGCTGGATTCGAGATCCTTCCAGCTTTGTGGGTCCCGATGGTGACCCGCGCAGCCTTTACGAAAGCGAGCGCTACTGACTCGCTGAATGGCTAACTGCCCCTATCAGCTAGCCAGAGCCACTTCCAGCTTCTCGCGCAACTCACCGGAGTTGTACATCTCGATCAGGATGTCGGAGCCACCGATGAATTCCCCTTTCACATACACCTGGGGAATCGTGGGCCAGTCGGAAAATGACTTGATGCCATTACGGATCTCAGCATCCGAGAGAACGTCGAAGGTTTCAAATGGAACCCCAACTGAGTGCAGTATCTGCACCACGTTGTTGGAGAAACCGCACTGAGGCATCAGCTTGTTGCCCTTCATAAAAACGAATACCGGGCTGGTGGCCAGGAGTTCTTCGATGCGTTGGCGGGTAGTGGCGTCCATGGACTCAGGCGGGAGTGGATGTTTGCAGGGCTAGGGCGTGGATTGCCTCACTGGCCAATTCCTGGCGTAGGGCGCCATAAACAAGCTGGTGCTGCCTGACCTTGGTCAGGCCGTCGAACGCTGCGGAGATGACCGTGACCTGCAGATGGTCGCCGCCGCCGGTGAGGTCTTCAACCTCCACCTGGGCATCGGGCATGGCCAAGGTGATTGCGGCCTTCACCTGGTCTGAATGCACCATCGAAGCGAAGAGGCAGCGAACAGGGGAAATCTAGTGGTCAGCTGCCAGGGGTTGCCGCGGCCCCTGCTGTGTAGGGAGTGGCGGCGAAGCCAATCTCGACCAGGCTCTGGAAAGCCTTGCGACCCTCTGGGCTGGCCGGGGTCATCACCTTGACCACCTCGACCAGCAGGGGCACCGCCACCTCAGGCTGGTTCTGGCGACGGAACAAGGCCGCCAAGCGCAGGTTCGCCTGAGCCATGGTTTCCAAAGCTTCCCGCCCCTTCTGGTCCATTTCGCGGGGGATGCGGGCATCGAGTCCGCGGAAGGAGCCGCTCAAGTCGCGATAAAAGCCGAGCAGGCGGCGACAGGCATCGCGGGCCTGGTCGTAGAGCTTGCGAGCTTCGACCAGATTGCCCTTAGCAACGGCGGCGTCACCGCGCACCAACAGGGCGCGCACACCCTCAAGATTGAACGGGCTGCCGGTGGACTCCAGGGCCTTTTGGGGCTCCTGCTGAGCTTGCACCTTGGCCGGAGCTAGGGGCGCTGCGAGGGCCATCAAGGCCAAAGCGGAGCCACAAATCAAGCGGGATGGCCTACGCACAACCAGCAAACAAATATGCATCAACTTTAGGGGGCTAGACCCAGGGCTCCCTGGGCCTGGCCTTCAACCACCGCCATGGCGGTGGCGAGGTGGGCGGTGAAAGCACTCGCAGCCTGCCTTCCCTGGCCCTCCAAGCTGAGAGGTGGGCCGAAACAGAGCACGGCCCCATCCCCGCGGCGGGGGGGGCGATGGCCATAGGCGATGCCCACGGGCACCACCGGTACCGCCACGCCCTGGCCCGCGGCCAGCATGGCCAGGCGGGCGAGGCCTTGGTGCAGCCGCAGGGGAATCTCTTCCCGCACGATGCGTCCCTCTGGAAAAACCACTAGCTGCTCACCGGCAGCAAGTAGGTCCACGGTGTAGCGCAGGCTGGCCAGGGAGGGACGCCCCTGACTCACAGGAAAGCAGCCCAAGCGGTGCAAAAACCAGCCCTGCAGCCCACGCATCTCATCAACCGTGACCATGAAGCGGCAATCCCGCCCCGTAATTCGGCGGCCTGCGGCGTGGGTCAACAGCAGGGCATCCCAGCGGGCCCGGTGGGTCGGAGCTAGCAGCAGCGGCCCGCTGAGCGGCAGATTTTTGCTGCCAAGCACCTGGACGCTGCGAAAAAAAAAGCGCAGGCCAATGTCCTGGCTAGCCACCATGGCGAGCGGTGCCAGCCAGGGGCTGATGCCATTGCAGAGCCCCTTTTCCCGGGAGGAGGGGGCCTGGGTGGACAACGCCGATGGGCCGGATTGAACCGCCAACAACCCGTTAAGTGCGACCAAACTCAAAGCTAGGGGCTAGGCAATGGAGCTCGGCTCGAGCGCGGGCAGTTGAACTGGCGTCCTGAGCCGGCGCAGGTTGCGGTATCCATAGGATTTGGGCTGGATCACCGCCTGCCAACCACTCCCCAGCCATGGCCAGCCTCGGCGTCAACATCGACCACATCGCCAATGTGCGCCAGGCCCGCCGCGCGGTGGAGCCCGATCCGGTGAGCTATGCCCTGCTGGCCGAGCTGGGGGGGGCTGACGGCATTACCGTGCACCTACGGGAAGACCGGCGCCACATTCAAGACCGCGATGTGGAGCTGCTGCGTCAAACCGTGCGCAGCCGGCTCAATCTGGAGATGGCCGCCACAGCTGAGATGGAGGCGATCGCCCTGCACATCCGGCCCGACATGGTGACCCTGGTGCCGGAGAAGCGTCAGGAGGTAACCACCGAGGGCGGCCTCGATGTGGCGGGCCAGCAGCCAGCTCTCAGCGCTCTGGTGGGTGCGCTGCAAGATGCCGGCATTGGCGTGAGCCTGTTTGTGGACGCGGAGGCGAGCCAGCTGGAGGCCTGCCGCGCCACCGGCGCGCGCTGGGTGGAGCTGCACACCGGCGCCTATGCCGAAGCCAGCTGGAGTTTGCAGCCAGCCGAGCTGGCCCGGCTCACGGAGGGGAGCTTCATCGCCCGCAGCCTCGGGCTGAGGGTAAATGCCGGCCATGGCCTCACCTACCAAAACGTGGAGCCCATCGCCGCCATCGAAGGCATGGAGGAGCTCAACATCGGCCACACAATCGTGGCCCGGGCCCTGGCGGTGGGCCTGGAAGAAGCTGTTCGGCAGATGAAGGCGCTGATACAGAATCCGCGCCGCGACCCCCTGTTCGGCAGCCGCCAGCTATGAGCACCTACCACTTCATCGCCGCCAGCGAAGCGTTCCTCACCGTCGAGGAGCCCCTTGAGGAGGTGCTGCGCGAAAGGGTGCGCCATTACGGAGAACAGGGCAAGGAAATCGACTTCTGGCTGGTGAAACGGCCGGCCTTTCTCGATGCACCCCAACTCGAACCGATCGGCAGCGCCGTGCCGAGGCCGGCGGCGGCGGTGGTGTCCACCGATGAGAAGTTCATCACCTTTCTGAAGCTGCGCCTGGAATTCGTGGCCACGGGCCGCTTTGAAGCCCCCAGCACCTCAATCCCCGACGCCCTCGCCAGCGCGTCCTAAAACAGCCCCAAGAAGCGTTTGCGCGGCCCGTCATCGGAGGCTCCCTGACCGCCATCCTGCTGGTAGCGAGGCTTGTTATCACCAATAGTGAGTAAGGCCTCCTTGTTTTTCCACCACACCCAGTCGCGGATTGGTGGGGTGTTCGCCAGTTGCTGGCGGCTTAGCCCTAGGCCGAGTTTGGCGGAGGCATCGAGCAGAACGTCGAGCATCTCCTCACCGTTGCCGCAGCGGGCCAAGGCCTCATTGGTGCGCTTAGCGCCATTTAGGGCTTTTACCAGGGCGTTTACCCGCTGGACCACCGACAACGACGCTGGATTCATCTGACTGTCACTGGGTGGGGCGACCGTACCAGCGCTGGCCGGTCGACATGAATCGCTGGGGGGCTGACAAGTGGCCGTCAGGCAGGCAAGACTGGAACTAACGCGATGGACTGATGACGTCCCCTTCACGTTCCTGCCACCACTGGGTGATCGGGGACGTCCACGGTTGTGCCGACGCGCTTGAGCTGCTGGTAGCTCGCCTACCTGCAGGCGACAAGCTCGTGCTTTGCGGTGATGTGATCAACCGCGGCCCCGAGATCCGCCGCACCATGGAGCTGGCCTGGGGCTTGGTAAGCTCCGGCCGGGCCATCTGGCTGATGGGAAATCACGAAGCCGACCTAGTGGCCGCCCTGCGGCAAGGCGACTGGACCGCTCAAAGGGCCTTGGCCGGCTGCGACACCTATCGCCAGCTCGGCGATCGCCACTGCCGCCTCTGGCAGGAGCGGCTGGAGCAGCTGCCCCGCACCTACGCCGGTGAAGGCTGGCTCGCCACCCACGCTGGCTTCAATCCCGACACCTGGGAACCCGACCTCAGCATCCGCATGCCCTTCTGGCAGGCCTACGACGGTCGCTTCGGTGAGGTAGTGATCGGCCACACCCCCGGGCCCCAAGTGCGTCGCCTCGGCCAGATCGTGATGGTGGATACGGGCGCCTGCTACGGCGGCGAGCTTTCGGCCTACTGCCCCGAAACCGGAGCTATTCACGCCGTTTACGGCTTGCAAGAGCGCCGGCTCTCCTCCTTCAGCCAGGAGCTGGCAGGCTGCCTGCCATGACGACCCACAGCTGAGCATCTTTTGTGCTCACAGTTTTCCGGGGCAACCGGGCCGAACACCTAGCCGAACTCCTGGCCGCCCAGTTGCTGCTCACGCCTCCCGGGCCGCTCGAGACGGTGCAGGTGGTGGTGAATACCTGGCCCACCAGCCGCTGGCTTGGTGAACAGCTGGCCGTGGGACTCGGCGGCATCGCCGCCAACATCCGCTACCCATTTCCTGGCAGCCAGCTGCGCCAAATCGTGAATGGGGTGCTGGGCGAAAACGGCGCAGACCAGGATCCCTGGCGTGCCAGCCAGCTGGTGTGGCCCGTGCTGGAACTGCTCCCCCAGCTGGTGGAGCAGCCAGAAGCTGCCTCGCTTAAGCACTGGCTAGGCCGCTACCCGCAGCACGGCAGCAACCTTGAGCTGGCCCAATGGCAACTGGGCCGCAGCATCGCCGACGCCCTCGACGACCTAGCCCTGTATCGCCCTGAGCTGCTGGCAGCCTGGTGGTGTGGGGAGGACGGCCCACCCCTGCCGCCGGAGCAGGAGTGGCAGCGGCTGCTGGTGGGGCGGCTACGGGAGCGCCTGGGGGTAAAGCCCTTCGGCCTGCAGGTGCTGGAGGCCATAGCCCAGCTGCAGATCAAGGCACCGCCGGTCGGCGGCCTGCCCGATCCCCTGCGCCTGTTTGGGCTCAGCAGCCTGGCGCCGATCCAGGTGCAGCTGCTGCAGGCCCTGAGCGTGCACACAAATGTGGACCTCTACCTACTCACCCCCTGCCGCGACCTGTGGCAGCGCTGCACCAGCCGCCGCCAACTGCTCAGCGATGCGATCGCGCTGCAGCAGCCCCTTGATGGGGACTGGCTACTGCAAGCCCCTGGCCTGGAGGCCCGCTTCGGCCGACTCGGCGGCGAGTTTCAGCAGTTGCTCGAAGGCAGCGGCGAGAGCCTCCAGGGCCAGTGGCAGGAAAAGGATTTGTTTGTGGCCCCAGCCAGCAGCCATCGGGGCCAGGGGCCAGCGCCCCTGCTGCATCAGCTGCAGCAACAACTGGCAGATCCGGCTGCCCAACCCCTGCTGCAGCGGGCACCGGCAGACAGCTCCCTGGAGTTCCACCGCTGTCCCGGCCCCCTGCGCCAGGTGCAGGTCGTGCGGGACCGCATCCTGCAGCTGCTGGCCGCCGATCCCACGCTCCAGCCCCGCGATGTGCTGGTGATGACGCCTCAGGTGGATGGACTAGCACCTTTGGTGGCGGCCGTATTTGGCGATCAAGAGGCCACTGGGGTGGCCCTAAATTGGCGCCTCACCGACCGCAGCCAGCAGAGCGAAGCCAGCCTCAGCCGCAGCTTGCTGGAGCTGCTGCGGCTGGCGGGGGAACGGCTCACCGCCTCCGCCCTGGAAACCCTGCTGGAGAGTCCGGCGCTGCAGGGGCATTTCCAGCTCAGTGCTGTCGAGATGGCGGCCCTGCATCCCCTGCTGCAGCAGGGGGGCTTCCACTGGGGCCTCGACGGGGAGGAGCGCGGCGGCCTGGACAGCGGCAGCCTCAGCTGGGTGATCGATCGGCTGCTACTAGGCCTGGTGCTGCCCTGCGACCCCGGCCTGGCCCCGGCCGCCACCGCCCCCCTGGCCAGTGGCGAGAGCATCGAGCTGTTGGGCCGCTGGCTGCACCTGCTCACCCGGCTGCGCCACTGGCTGGTGGAGCTGCGGCGACCCCGCTCTTGCCTGGCCTGGAACACCTGCCTGCGGGCCCTGCTGAGCGACCTGTTCGGCGAGGGCGACCAGGCTGGCGGGAGTGGCCAGGACTGGGAGCTGCCCCTGGTGCTAACCGCCATTGACGACTGGCAGCAGGCCGCCGCCGGCTGCAACCTGGAGCTGGCCGCACCCGTGGTGGCTGCCGTGCTCGATGAGCGCCTGGCTGCGGATTCGGGCCGGTTTGGCCACCGCAGCGGCGCCCTCACCATCAGCGCCCTCGAGCCGATGCGGGCGATTCCCCATCGGGTGATCGTGCTGATGGGCCTGGATGCAAACGCCTATCCCCGTCAGAGCAAGCGGCCCGGCTTCCACCTGCTGGAGCAGCAGCGCCACCTCGGCGATCCCAACCCGGCCGACCAGGACCGCTACGTGCTGCTGGAGGCCCTGCTCTCAGCCCGCGACCATCTGCTGGTGACCTGGAGCAGCCGCGACCCCCGCAGCGGCGAAGAGCTGCCACCGGCCACACCGGTACGCCAGTGGCTCGAGTGGCTGCAGTGGCAGCTGCCTTGTGGAGGTAGCGAACTGGTGATTAGTCACCCCGCCAACCCCCTCGACCGGGCCAATTTCCAAACCAGCGGCGAGCGGCCGCCCGGCAGCTGCGACGAGCGTCTGCTGAAGGCCCGTGAGCTGCTCGATCAACCACGCCAGCAGAGCGGAGCACCGCAACCGCCCCGGCCCCTGGCGGCCAGCGAACCCCCTAGCGCGCCCCCGGCCCAACCCAGCGATGCCTATGGGGATCTGCGCGACTGGCTGCTTGCCCCCCAGGCCAGCTGGCTGGCTGAATTGGGGCTAAGGCCGCGGGAATGGGCCGACAGCCTCGACGACCTCGAGCCCCTCAGCCTCGATGAGCGCGGGCGGGCGCTGCTGCTGCGCCAGGCCCTCGAAAGCACCAGAGACGCAGGCCTCGATGAGCCCGCCGGCTGGCTGGCTCGCCATCGCGGCCAAGGCTTGCTGCCTCCCCAGGCGGCAGGTGAACTGGAGGCCAGCGGGCTCAGTCAGCGCTGGCGCAGCCTGCACGCCAGCCTCGAGGCCCTGGGCCCCGAGCGCCGCCAGCTGGCCCTCTGGCAAAACTGCCAGCAGGAGCTGCAGTGGCGGGGGAGTTCGGTGCTGGTGCTGCACACCGCCAAACCGCGCAATCGCCAGCGGCTAGAGCTGTGGCTGGCGCTGCTGCTGGCCGCCGCCGCCGACCAAGGGCCGCTGGATGGGGTGCTTGTGGCCCGGGGTGCCAAGGACTTCGGCGTGCAGTTGCGGCTGCAGGCGCCCCAGGTAGATAGCGCCCGGGCCGAACTAATGCGGCTGCTGGAGTTGCGCCAGCAATGGCGCCAGAGCTGCTGGCCGGTGCCACCGGAAACCGGCTGGGCCTTGCTCGATAAGGGTGAAGCCCGGGCGATCGAAACCTGGGAAGGCGGTTTTCAGCGGCGCGGCGAGCGGCTTGATCCGGAGCAGGCCCTCTGTTTCGGATCTGAACTCAGCGGCGCCGCCCTGTTGGCCAGCGGTGAGCTAGCCGCCAGGGCTGAGGAGCTGCTTGGTCCCCTGCGGGAGCGGTTGATATGAACCTGTCTGCCGGCAGCGATCAGGCTTTGGCATCTGAACAAGCCCTGCCACTCCCACTGCCACAACCATTTGAGGCCAATGCCTTTCCCCTGGATCCCGGGCTGCGGCTGCTGGAGGCCAGCGCCGGCACCGGCAAAACCTTCGCCCTGGCCCAGTTGGTGCTGCGCTACGTGGCCGAGGCCGAACTGGGGCTGCGCCAGCTGCTGGTGGTGACTTTCACCGAGGCCGCCGCCGCCGAACTGCGCGATCGCATCGGCCAGCGCCTGCAGCGGGCCCTGGCAGGCCTGGAAAATCCAGATCTGGAGCCGCCCGATCCCACCCTGGCCGCCTGGCTGGAGCAGCAACGACCGCGGGCCGAAAAGTTGCGGGCCCGGTTGCTGCTGGCCCTAGAGGAACTAGACGCCGCTGACATCACCACCATCCACGGTTTCTGCCGCCGCACCCTGCAGCGCCACGCCCTGGAAGCAGGCCTGCCACCGGAGCTGCAGCTCGAAACCGACAAGGGCACCCTGGTGCGCCAGGTGGCCCACGACTACTGGCAACAGCAGGTGCTGCCCCTGCCAAGCCACCTGCTGGCCGGGCTGCAGCAACAGGTTGGCGGCCCCGAAACCCTCGAGGGCCTGCTGCGCCAGCTAGATGGCGATCCAGCCCTAGGCCTGGATTCCCTGCCGGCAACCCTGCGGACCGACGCCCCCTTGGCGCCCCAGCTCGAGGTCCTGTGGAGCGAGGCGTGGCACAACTTCCAGCAGCTCTGGGCCAGCCACGGCCAAGCCCTGGAGGCCGGCTTTTGTGCCGCCGCCAGCCAATGGCGCGGCCTGGGCTTCAAAACCACCAGCCCCTACGTTCCCAAACCCACCAAGGACCGCTGCGCTCTAGTGCGGGGCTGGATCGCTGCCCAGCCCATCGGCGGCGACTACGGCGCCACGGCAGGCAGCCAGGGCGGAGGCCAGGGCCTGCTGCGCGATTACTTCCACCCCGGCGCCTTTCTCAAAGTTGCCCGCAGCCTCGAACCTGGCGATGGGAAAGGCCCCGGCCCCTCCCTGCCCGAACGCCCCTTGCAGGAGGCGATCGCCCAGGTTTTGGATGGGCCGGCCGAAGCCCTAGTGCTGCACGCCTGCCACTGGGGTCGGGCCGAACTGGGCCGGCGGCGGCGCCAGAGCGGAAGGCTGGGTTTCGCCCAACTGCTGGAGGGTCTTGATCCGGGCGAGCAGGCCAGTACCCCCCTGCTAGAGGCGGTGGGAGCTCGCTATGCCGTTGCCCTAATTGATGAATTCCAGGACACCGATCCGATCCAGTGGCGCATCCTGTCGCGGGCCTTCCAGCCTGAGCGGCACCGACTGGTGATGGTGGGTGATCCCAAGCAGGCGATCTATCGCTTCCGCGGCGGCGACCTGCGCACTTATCTGCTGGCCCGTCAGGCCGCCGCCAGCTTCGGCGGCATCAGCAGCCTCCGCGACAACTACCGCTCCAGCGAGGCCCTGGTCGCCGGCCTCAACGGCCTGATGGGGCCGGGGCTGCGCCGCAGCGACCTGGCCGTACCAGCGGTGCGGCCCCAGGCGACCGACACCAAACTGCTCCTACCCGCCGGCCAGCACCCCCTGCAGCTGCTCTGGCTCGGCGGCAGCCGCCTGGCTGGTGAGAAACCACCCAGCCGCAGCGCCCTGGAGCGGCAACTTCCCGACCAGATCGCCTGCTTCAGCGCCGAATTGCTCAACCAGGGGCTGATGCAACAGCGGGGCGAGCAGCGCCAACCCCTGGGCCCCAACGACCTATGCGTGCTGGTGGGCACCCACCGTCAGGCTGAAGCGCAGCGCGCCGCCCTAGATCGCTGCGGCATAGCCAGCAAGCTGGTGAGCCAGGGGGATGTGTTTGAAAGCGCCGGCGCCTCGGCACTGCAACGGCTACTCGATGCCCTGGCCGAACCCGGCCGGACCCAGCGCCTGCGGCTGCTGGCCGCCTCTCCCCTGCTGGGCTGGAGCGCGGAGCAAATCGCCTCCGCCAGCCCCGAAGCCTGGAGCAACCTGGCTGCGCGCCTAGCCCAGCTGGCCGTTGAACTACCCCGCCGGGGCCTGCTTGGGGTGCTGGCGAGTTTGCTGGAGCAAAAGGGGCTGGCCCAGCTATCCCTTGGCGGCCGGCTGCTGGCGGATTTGCAGCAGTGCGGTGAATTGGTGGCCGTGCGGCTCCATGCCGACCAACTGGGTCCCGCAGCGGCAGCTGACTGGCTGCGGCGTCTGCGTCTCGATCCCGACCGGGACATCCCCGACGCCCACCAGCCCCACAGTGACGTGGTGGATGAGGCCGTATCGGTGCTGACGGTGCACCGCAGCAAGGGCCTGGAATATCCAGTGGTGATCTGTCCCTACCTGTGGCAGGCCGGCGCTGAGAGCCGCAGCGGCCAGTCCATCGGCGTGCGCTGGCACCCGGGCGGCCCTGAAGGCGGGCAGCCTGAAGCCGTGCTCGACCTGCACCTGAACAACAACTGGGGCCCGGGCCAGGGCGCCAGCCAGCAGCAGCTTGGGGCCGAGCTGCAGGAGCGGGAGCGACTTGCCTATGTCGCTTCCACCCGGGCCAAGCTGCTGCTGGTGCTGGCCTGGGGCCCGGCCTTGGGCCAGCAGGGCAATCCGCTGCACCCCTGGCTGTTCGACCAGGAGCAGCCCCCCGCCAGCGACCACGACCCCTACATCGGCCGCAGTGATGCGGAATGGCGCGAGCGGCTGGAGCAGGCAATCGCCCGCCGCCAGCTGCCCCTCAGCCTGGTGCAGCCCCCCGCCAGCGGCCAGCACAGCCAGCTGAAACCAGGCCCGGCAGCTGCTGGCCTATCCCTGCAGCGAGGCCCCGTACCCAGCCATGGCTTCGACAGCAGCTGGGGCCGCAGCAGCTACACCAGCTGGACCCAGGGCAGCCACAGCGCCGCCCCCGCAGCCGTGGAGGAGGGCCGCGAAACCGATGCCCTGGTGACCGAACTCGAGGCAGCAACGGCGGCCAACGCCATGGGCGCCGATTCCCAGGACAGCCCTCTGGCCCCCTTCCCCCGGGGCGCCCAGGCCGGCGACTGCCTGCACCGCATCCTTGAGCAGCTCGACTACTGCCAACCCTTGGCAGCCCAGGCCGAGCTGGTGGGCCGCGAGCTGCAGCGGGCCGGTATCGCTGCGCAGCACGGCGAAGCGGTGCTAGTTGGGCTGGAGCAGCTGCGGCACACGCCCCTGGGCGGCCCCTGCAACGACTTCAGCTTGGCCCAGCTTGAGCGCGGTGCCCGCCTCAATGAGATGAACTTCGATCTGCCCCTGGGCCTGGTGCGCACCCCAGACCTGGCACGCCCCTTTGCCGACCATCCCGAAGGCTGGTTTGGCGGCGCCTACGCCGAGCAGCTTGCCCAGCTGAAAGTGGAAAGCCGGGGCTTTCTCACCGGCTCGATCGACCTGGTATTTCGACAGGGCGAGCGCTGGTGGGTGGCCGACTGGAAGAGCAACTGGCTGGGCGAGCGCGACGACCAAGGGCAGCCGCTGCACTGCGGTCCACGCCACTACGGAGCAGCAGCCATGGCAGAGCTGATGGCCGCGAACCACTACCCCCTGCAGGCCCACCTGTACCTGGTAGCCCTACACCGCTACCTGCGCTGGCGCCTGCCCGGCTACCGACCCGAGCAGCACCTGGGCGGCTACGTCTACGTGTTCCTGCGCGGGGTGCCCGGACCCACCACGGCCAGCGCGGTGCCCGGCATGTTCGTGGAGCAGCCGCCCTTGGCCCGCCTGCTCAAACTGGACCAGGCCCTGGGGGGCACACCATGAGCGGCCCCACCCCCCTGGAGCAACCTCGCTGGCTCCAGACCCTGGCAGCGGCCCTGGCTGAAGCCCTGCCGCGGCTGCATGGCAGCAGCCCCGATCCATTGCTGGCGGAACTGATCACCAACCTGGCTGCCGCCCTGGCGGAGGGTCGCCTGGAAATCAGCCTGCCCAGCGCCGAACATCGCCGCGCCCTGGAGGCTTCACCCCTGGGCGCCGAGCCGGATGGTCCCCTGGTGCTGGAGGGCGACCGGCTGATGTGGCGACGCTGGCAGCGCCAGCGCCAGCAGGTGCTGCAGGCACTGATCGAGCGGGCCCAGTTTCAGCTCCCCGATGCGAGTCCCGATGCAAGCTGCAGCGAAGGGCTGGATCCGGACCAGCAGCGGGCCGTCACGGCGGTGCTGCAATACGGCCTGGTGCTGCTTGAGGGCGGTCCGGGCACCGGCAAAACCAGCACCGTGGCTCGCATGTTGGCTGCGGTGTTAGCCCAGCAACCAGGCAGCCGCATTCAGCTAGCAGCCCCCACGGGCAAAGCGGCGAGTCGGCTGCGGGCAGCCCTAGCCAGCAGCAGCCTGCAACTTCCCTGCAGCACCCTGCACCGGCTGCTGGAGAGCCGCGGCGAGCGCTTCGGCCGCAACCGCCAGCACCCCCTTGCCCTCGACCTGCTGGTGGTGGATGAGGTGTCGATGGTGGATCTCCCCCTGATGCAGGCCCTGCTGGAGGCCCTGCCCCCTAGCTGCCGGCTGGTGCTGGTGGGGGACGCTGCCCAGCTGCCACCGGTAGGCCCCGGGCCAGTGCTTCTGGAGCTGCAGGCACCCGAACGCCGCCAGGCCCTGGGCGGAGCCGCCATAGAGCTGCGCACCACCTACCGCAACAACGGGGCCATCGCTGCGGTAGCAGCGGCCCTACGGGAGGCTGAGCAGCCCCTCGAGGCCCTGCTCACACCGCTGAACTCTGACGACAACCTGCGCTGGCTGCCGGCCAACCCACGCCAGCTGCCAGCAGAGCTGCTGCAACGACTGCGGCAGCACCAGCACCAGCTGCAGGAGAGCTGCCTGGCGGGCGATCTGGACGATCCCACTTTCACCACGAG
Organism: Cyanobium sp. WKJ7-Wakatipu; assembly: GCF_024345355.1. Taxonomy (NCBI): domain Bacteria; kingdom Bacillati; phylum Cyanobacteriota; class Cyanophyceae; order Synechococcales; family Prochlorococcaceae; genus Cyanobium; species Cyanobium sp. WKJ7-Wakatipu. The sequence continues at coordinate 18,609 of NZ_JAGQAY010000015.1, read as the reverse complement.
CCTGCTGGCGGGCCTGGATAACTATCTAGTGCTGACACCGCTGCGCCGGGGCCGCTGGGGGGTGGAAGCTATCCACCAGGCCCTGCTGGGGGAGGCGGCCGCCCGCTCGCCCCAGTTTTGGCCAGTGGGCACGCCCGTGCTGTGCCGCCACAACCTCAGTGAACTGGGGCTCGCCAATGGCGACGTGGGGCTGGTGGCGGAAAGGGAAACCAAGCGGGGGCGGGAACGCCGCCTGCTGTTTGCAAACCAGGGCGGTAGCGAGCCTCTCTGGATTCACCCGGCCCAGCTACCAGAGGCCGAGCCAGCCTTGGCCCTCACGGTGCACAAGGCCCAGGGCAGTGAGGCCCAAGAGGTATGGGTGCTGATGCCCGACACCGGCAGACCCCAACATCGCCTGCTCTACACAGCCCTGACCAGGGCCAGAGGACGGGCCTGCCTGATCACCCCGTTGCGCGGCGCGGCGGCGGCTGTCAGCCTGAAATCGTGAACATCCCTGAGCCCCAAAGTCCCGCCAGCCGGGTGCAACGCCCTTGGGGCTGGTTTGAACAGCTGGCCAGCGGAGACCAATACCTGGTCAAACGCCTACTGATCCGCCGCGGCCAGCGGCTGAGCCTGCAGCGCCACCAACACCGCTGTGAGCACTGGGTAGTGGTGGGCGGCGACGGTGAACTGCAAGTGGGGGAGGAGGCCGTCACCGCAACGGCAGGGACCAGCGTCTTCATCCCCCAAGGGGCAATTCACCGGGCCCAAGGAGGTCTGGCGGATCTGGAGATCGTGGAGGTGCAGCGTGGTAGCTGGTTGAGCGAAGCCGACATCGAGCGCCTGGCGGATGACTTCGGCCGGAAGTGAAGCGGACCGGAAGGTGATAATATCTGTTTTCAGCCTTTTTCAAGGGCAGGGCAGTTTTGTTAATTGCGGGTCTGAACAACTGAACATCGGGTAAAGCAGTGCAGCTTCAGTTGCCCCGCAACGGCCCATCCGTTCAGTATTTCTTGGCTCAATTGGGTTTCTGCCGGCCTGCGTTCAAGGACTTCACCAAGCCCTGATCAACCAGGCCTTTGCATCCCGTGACCGAACACGCCAACGGCGGCAGCTTTGCTTGCTCCGTCGACATCGACGCGCCCGCCCAAACAACTGAAATCAACACACCCGAAAACAACACAGCTGAAGTCAATTCGGCTCAGATCAACTCAGCTGAAGTCAAGACAGAAGCAACCACTGCCTCGGGCTTTGCCCGCTTCGGCTTTGCCCCAGAACTGCTGAAGGCCCTTGAAGCCATCGGCTATCTGGAGCCCTCACCAATTCAGAAGGCCGCCATCCCCGAGCTGATGCTCGGCCGCGACCTGGTGGGACAGGCCCAGACAGGCACCGGCAAAACCGCTGCCTTCGCCCTGCCAATGCTGGCGGCCCTCGATCCCGAGCAGCGCAAGCCCCAGGTGCTGGTGCTCGCCCCTACCCGGGAATTAGCGCTGCAGGTAGCCGAGGCCTTCAACAGCTATGCCAGCCACCTACCCGGTGTGCGCACCCTGGCGATCTACGGCGGCGCTGATTTCCGCGACCAGATCCATCAGCTCAAGCGCGGCGTACAGATCGTGGTGGGCACCCCCGGCCGGGTGATGGACCACATGCGTCAAGGAACCCTCGATCTCTCCAGTCTTCGCGCCCTGGTGCTGGACGAGGCCGATGAAATGCTGCGCATGGGCTTCATCGATGATGTCGAATGGGTGCTCGAACAACTACCTGAGCAGCGTCAAGTGGTGCTGTTCTCTGCCACCATGCCGCCCGAAATCCGGCGCATATCGCAGAAATATCTCAACGCGCCCGCTGAAATCACGATCAAGCAAAAGGCCGCCGATGCCACCCGCATTCGTCAGCGTTTCTTGATGGTGCATGCGCCCCACAAGCAAGCCGCCCTGGAGCGGGTGCTGGAGGCAGAGACCAGTGAGGGTGTGATCATTTTTGCCCGTACCAAGGCGATCACGCTCACCGTGGCCGAATCACTTGAACAACACGGTTATGACGTTGCCGTGCTCAACGGCGACGTGCCCCAAGCCCAGCGAGAGCGCACCATCGAGCGGCTTAAGAGCGGCCAGGTGGACGTACTGGTAGCCACCGATGTGGCTGCCCGCGGGCTCGATGTAGAGCGGATCAGCCTGGTGATCAACTACGACATCCCCTTCGATTCGGAGGCCTATGTCCACCGCATTGGCCGGACCGGTCGAGCTGGCCGCAGCGGCGACGCCATCCTGTTCCTGACCCCGAGGGAGCGCCGTTTCCTGGGCGGCATGGAGCGGGCCGTGGGCAAGCCGATCGAAGAGATGGAGGTGCCAAGCAACGCCACCATCAATCAAAACCGGCTCGACCGGATGCGCACCAAGCTCACCAACTGCTTGCAAACCCCAGCCAGCAGCGAGCAGGAACGGGCCTTACTCAGTGAAATCCTGCAACGGGTTGCTCAGGAGCAAGGCTCCAGTCCTGAGCAGCTAGCCCTGGCGGCCCTAGAGCTGAGCCTGGTGGGCAAACCCCTGCTTTTGCAGGGCGAAGAGAACTTCCAGCAAGTGCGTCAGAACGGTCCTGGCCGCGATGGAGGCCGCGATGGCGGCAGGGATGGCGGTCGCGACTTCGGCCGGGACCGGGGAAGGGGCCGGGAAATGGGTCGGGAGGTTGGCCGTGATGTAGGCAGGGGAGCTCCCAGGGGCGAACGCCCCGTGGGTCCGCCAGAGGACAACATGGAGCGCTTCCGGGTGGAACTGGGCTGGCGCGACCGCATCAAGCCCGGCAACATCGTGGGTGCCATTGCCAATGAGGCCGGTCTGAACGGGCGAGCCATCGGCCGTATCCAGATTTTCGACACCCATAGCACCGTGGACCTACCCAAGGGCATGCCCGAGGATGTTTTCCAGGGTCTGCGCCAACTTCGGGTGATGAACAAACCCCTGCAGCTTTCCAGGTTCCAGGGGTGAATTCCTCGGGCTTCCGCCCTTTTGCTCCATGAACCCCAGCCCCCCGCGCCCGGTCCTAATCGGACTGCTTTGCCTGGGGCTGGTGTCCTTGGTTCCAGCCAGCCGCTCTATCAGCGTCGCCGAGGTAGTGAAAGCCTTCTGCCTGTCGGCTTACCAGGCGGACTTGCAAAGGGAGGGCAAAGTTGCCCCCGCCGCCCAACTCGACCGCACCTGCGCCTGCGTTGGTGAGCGAGTTGCAAAGGGCAGCGACGTGGAGGAAGCCCATGACGCCTGCGGGCGGACCCTGGACCAGCGCTCCGTGAGCAAGCCCAGCACCTAGCTCCGGGCGATGATCCGCCAGGCCAAAGCGCTTCAGGCGCAAAGACTGGTCACGCCTCCCACACTCAGGCTGGTCAAATCAGTAATAGACAACCGCTCCACGGCGGCGATCAACGTCGATTGAACCTCTGCAGTTTCGCAAGCAACCAGGCTCTGCAGCAGGTCAAAACGATCCTGGGTGGCAAGTTCGCCATCCTCACGCCAGGCGAGGCTCCAAGGCACAGGCGCTGTGATCATGGGTCCGCGTTGATCAGAGTTTGCTGACATTGGGACGACATCCGGGATCATCGGTTGAACCTCAGAGTCTCTTCAGAACCGCTTTACGGTTCTCCATGAAACGCCCCGCCAGTGCTAGCTGGGGGCCAGGCCACCCGGTATCATTTGCCGTGATTCAAAGGGTACGGCCCCTCTTTTGGCACCCCTAGTTCCCACTAGGACCACTAAGAACCGCAGCTTCGACCGAATCAGTTCCAGGATTTGCTCCATTAATGACTATCTACGTTGGCAATCTTTCGTTCCAAGCTGAACGCGAGGACTTGCTTGATCTCTTCGGCCAATACGGAGAGGTGCGCCAGTGCAGCCTGCCCCTAGACCGGGAAACCGGGCGCAAGCGCGGTTTCGCTTTTGTCGAATTAGCCGACGATGCGGCCGAACAAAAGGCTATTGACGACCTTCAGGACGTCGAATGGATGGGGCGCATGATTCGTGTCAACAAAGCCACTCCCCGTGAAGGTGGTGGTGGTGGTGGCGGCCGTGGGGGCTACGGCGGTGGCGGTGGTGGTGGCAATCGTGGTGGCGGTGGATATGGCGGCGATGGCGGTGGTGGCGGCAACCGCTGGTAAAGCCAACCCCATCAGCCCGTACTGCAAGCTCTCTAGCTCCGCACTGAGCGACACCAACCCTGCCGCGGAAGCGCAACGGCAGGGTTATTTTTTTGCAGAGCGTCCAGCGGTGAAAGCCAGGTCTGCTTCAACAGCTTCATCAACTCGTTCGAGCCTGGCCACTCTGGGCAGCGGCATGCCCCCATTTGTGAAAGGTTCGCTTGGTGAAATAGCTTTCAGGGGATGAGAACCCCTCCGGCCAAGCGGCCCCGCAAGCGGAGTAAACGCGGTGCCGTGCTCCTGGCGATCGGGGTCGGCCTTGGCGGAGGCCTGTTGCTGGCGGGGCCCCTCTCCGAACTGCTCAGCGACAACGCCTCAGGAGCAAATAACGCCATCACCAATCCGTTCGCGGCCTGGAGCGGCATCACCAATCAAGACATCCTGCTGCTCGGCACCGATGTGGGTGGTGGCAACACCGATGTGATCGCCAGCCTGCGCGTGGATGGGGGCATCACCCGGATCACCCAGGTACCTCGTGACACCTACATCGAGGCAGAAGGTTACGGTCCCCACAAAATCAACGCCCTCTACAGCCTGGGGGGCACCGATCTGCTCAAAAGGGAGCTGGCCCGCAAGTTAGGCCGACCGATCACTCATCACGTGGTCGTGAACCTGTCGGCAATCCGGCGCATGGCGGATGCCTTAGGCGGCATCGAGGTGGATGTGCCGAAACGCATGGCCTACACCGACAACAGTCAGGGCCTGTACATCGACTTGCAACCCGGCCTGCAAAATCTCAAAGGCCAAGACCTGGAAGGCTTCCTGCGCTTTCGCCACGATGAGATGGGCGACATCGGCCGGCTTGAGCGTCAGCAACTTGCCCTACAGGCACTCTTTCGCAAGCTCACCAGGCCAGAGCATCTGGTGCGCCTGCCAATCCTGCTGGCTGCAGCAGGTAAGGATCTGAAAACCGATCTGGGCCCCATGGAGCTGGGTGGCCTGATCACCGCCATGGGCACGACCCAGCTTGAAACCAAGCGACTGGGCGGACGGCCCTTCTATCGCGATGACATCAGCTATTGGGAAGCGGAGTGGCCCCAGCCTGTGCTGGATGGATCCAACGGAGCTGAAAGCAGCGGCGATGGCCGCTATCGCTTCCTTTTCTGATCTACTGCAGCTTCCGTCGATGACGGAGTAGCACCATTGCTCCGCTGAGACAGGGTGATTAGGGCCAGAACCAGGGCCACCCCTGCAAGCAAGGGGGTGGAGGCGGCCACGGTCACCCCGAGGGCAGCAGTAAACCAGATCGAAGCCGCACTGGTGAGTCCGCGCACCTCAGGCAGGCCCGTCTTGTCAGCAGTAGGGGGCACCAGGATCTCGCCCGCCCCCAGGAAGCCAATTCCGGTGGCGACCCCCTGAATCACCCGGCTGCGGGCCTGGGGGTCGTCACCCGCCGCCAGCACCATCAGACAGGCACTGAGGCCCACCAGCACATGCACCCGCAGGCGATTGGGATGGCTGGTATTGCCATGGTGGGCTCGATTGATGCCCACAGCCAAACCACACAGCACCGCCAGGCCTAGGCGCAGCAGGATCTGCAAATCAAGGGTGAACGGCAATGGTCCGGATCCAACCTCCCCATCATCGATCGCACTGGACGGGAACGCCAGAATCAGCGCAAGGCTGTGATCCCTGTCCCGCATGCTGAGCAACCCCGCCCTGCGCGCCGCCATCAAGATCGGTCTGGCCGCCGCCCTCGCCGGCGCCTGGGCAATCAGCTTCCGCGACGTGCGCTTCGTCTGGTATCCGCTGTTGGCGGTGGTGATGTGCATGGACGAGACCGACACCCGAGTCATGGCCGCGGCCCGGGGCAGGGTGCTGGGCACGATCGGCGCCGGCATCGTCAGTTTTCTGGTGCACACCCTCCTAAGTGGCTGGGTGGGGCTGACGGTGTCGTTGCTGGTGGTGGTGCCCCTGCTGCGGCTGATGCGCTGGCAGGCCGGCCTGGCCACCGGAATCGTGATGTGCTCGATGCTGTTTCTGGTGGCCGATTACGCCGAGCTCAACTGGATCTATGTGCTCAACCGCACTGCCGACACCCTGGTGGGGGTGGCGGCCACCCTGCTGGTGAATGCCCTGTTCTGGCCCATCAACCGGCTCGCGGAGATGGGCCAACTGGACCGGCAGCTGCGGAGTCTGCTGGGCCAACGTCTGGAGGCGATCCGCCGCCAGCTCAAAGATCCAGCAGCCGGCGATGGGCGAGCCAGTCAGCCGATCGTGGGCAGTCGCCTATGCCAGCAACTCAACCAGCTGGTGAACGATGAGTTGCGCAGCAACCCAAGCGGCGCAGCCCAGCGGCAGCACTGGCGCCAGCGCAGCCTGCTCTGGGAGCGCATCAACCACCACAGCCTGCAGCTGCAGCGTCTCGGTCAGCTGTTGCCTCCGGGGGCCCTGGCCTCGGAGGCAACACCTTGGCTGGAGCGGCTGCCGGCACTGCTCGGCCCAAGCCCGGCGCCAGAGGTGCTGGGCTTGCCGGAACGGAAACGCCTGCAGGACCTCGCCCTGGCGCAGGGGCTTCCCTCCTTGTTGTTGCTGGCCATCGACGATGAGTTGCAACGGCTCACCCGCAGCGCCCAGAGCCTGGCCCTGGCCAGCCGTGGACATGGAGTCCGGCCATGAAAGCTCCTCCCCTGATCACGCGAACCGACCTGCGGCTAGCCCTCACCGCCGGGCTCTCAGCTGGATTCGTGATCGTGCTGGGCATCCCCGATGCGTTCTACGCCCCGTTGGCTGTGGGGGCGGCCCTGGGAGGCACCGTGGGCGCCACCCGCTTGCTGGGCACCCAGCGGGTGCTGGGCACCCTTCTTGGGGGAGTGATCGTGGCGATCGGGTTCAACACCATGGGCCAAGCCCTGCCCCTACCCCTGGGGGTAGCGGTAGCCCTTGCCCTGACACGGATCTTCGGAGGATCCCTCGGCCTGCGTTCCGGTTACAAAGTGGCCGGGCTAGTCGTATCCATGGGCTGGACAGTTCACCACACCAATCTGGCCAGCTGGATTCCCACCCGCCTGGTGGTGACCCTGATCGGCGTGTTGGCCGCGTGGCTGGCGGTGAGCCAGATCTGGCCCAGCAGGGCCCTGGAGCAGCACCAGGAACACTCCCAGCGACTGTTCGGCGAGATCGCCACCTTGCTGCGGGAACGAGCCAGGCTGTTGCTGGAGGAGCGGGAACTGGAGGCCAGCGCCCGTCTGCAGCGGCGCAACCAGCTGGTTAATGCCACCCTCCAACTCCAGAACCAGCGCCAGGAGGCCAGCCAGGAGCTGGGCCCGGACCGCATGGGAGAAAGGATGCAGCGCCTCTGGGACCTGCAGGAGCAATGGCTCAGCGCCGTGATCAGCCATTACCGAACCATGCTGCGCCTGCCGGTGGTGCCGTTGACCAGTCCCGGTCTGAAAGCCCTGATGGAAGCGGAACACTTTCTCCTCCAAGACCTAGCCGACCAGCTCGATGGCTGGGCCCAGCACTGGCCCAGCGCCCCACCGCTGGGGGCCAATGCCGCCGCCGGTCCGGACCTGGAGCGGCTTGAGCAGGCTGAAACGTCAGCCTTTCAGGATCCGCTTGCCACAGCGGTGTTGCTGGGCAGCAGCGGTGGACGCCGGGCGATCACATGCCACCAACTGGTCGAAGCCAGCCGTGGCTTCGAGGCCGCTTGGGCTGCCGTGCCCTGAGCTGCCGTGCCCCGAGCTGCTGTGCGGGAAAGTGCACGTCCCCCCCAGGCAAGAGGACGTTCCATTCAGCAGACTGACCTACTTGAGGGGCTAAACGGAACCACCGTGGCAATCCGCAACCGCGCCCTGATCCTGGTACTGCTCGGCATCATTCCTGCCCATGGGACCCCGGCTGCCCTGGCAGCGTCGCTCCCTGCCCGCAAGGCCCCTCCCCAGTCCACCGCGCTGGTTGAACGCAGCTGGCAGCGCCTGGATGCGGAGCTGCGGGCGCTCGATCGGCTGCTGCCTAGCGAGCCCGAGCCCCCTGTGGCCGACGTGCTCAGCACACCGGAGCTGCCCGCCAACCTGATCCGGGCCAACCAACCCGCCACCGGTCCGATCCAACCTGCCGATACGGTGGCCGGTCTGCCCCTGGATCTACCCACCCCCCAGCAGCTTCAGGCTGGCGGCGTTGCCAGCCTCAGCCTGGAGCAAGCCCTGGCCATAGCCTTCGCCAACAGCGCCAGCCTGCAGGCCCAACGCGAGCAAGTGGCCGCCGCCTTGGCCAGCATCCAGGCCGCCATAGGGACCTACTGGCCCACCATCAGCGCCTTTGCCAACGGTGGCTACGAGGGCAGCCGCAGCACCACCACCGCGAAAAAGCCGAACGACAACTTGGGCTTCGGCCCAAATTTCGAGCTCCCCAACGGCCCCTTCTATGTGCCCAACGGCGGCTCCTTAGGAACCACCACCGGGGAATGGGGCGTTGAGGGGGGACTGCAGCTCAACTACGCCCTGCTCGACTTTGCGCGCACGCCCACGGTTCGGGCGGCACGCGCAGTCCTTGAACGGCAGCGCAACACCTACGCCAACCAGCTCCGCTCCCTGCAACTGCAGGTGAGTGAGGCCTACTACTCCCTGCAGCAAGAAGAGCAGCTGGTGCGCGTCTACGACGCCAACCTGCGCAACGACTTGGTAGTACTGCAGGACACGCTCGACCTCAAGCAGGCGGGTCTGGTGCCCAGGCTCGATGTGCTGCGGCGCCGGGCCATCCAGGCCGCCGATGAAGAGACCCTGATCCAGGCCCTGGCCGACCGGGCGGTGGCGCGCCGCCAACTGGCGGTGCTGCTCAACCTGCCCGCCAGCGTGACCCCCAGCCCCAGCGACCCGATCGTGGTGCAGCCCCGCTGGCCCCTCGATCTGGAGGCCAGCCTGCTGGCGGCCTACCGGGGCAATCCGGAGCTGGAGGCGATCCTGGCTACTCGAACGACTCTGGCCCAGCAGAGCCAGGCCACCGCTGCGGGCTTGCTGCCACGGTTGTCGCTGTTTGCCAACGCCGGCGGCAGCGGCTCCCAAACCAGCCTGGGCGACTTCGAGCTAGGTGGAGGGGGCTGCTGCGGCTCCACCGCCCTGCCCCTGAGCACCAACAACGGTTGGGACTGGTCGGTGGGTTTGACCTTCACCTGGCTGCTGTTTGATGCTGGCACCACCGCAGGCCAGGCCCGGGCCCTGACCAAACAGGCGGCGGCCACAGCCCAGCAATACGCCGCCAGTCGCAACGACATCCGCCTGCGGATCGAGCAGGCCTTCTTCAACCACGAAGCCAGCCTGGCCAAGCTGAGTTCAGCCCGCCGAGGCGTGGCGGCTGCCCTGGAGGCCTTCCGTGACGTGCGGCTGCGCTATCTAACCGGCCTCGACAGCGAGCTCAATCTCTCCAATACCCAAGACCGCCTGATCAACAGCCTGGTGCGTCGGATCAACGCGACGGTGAACGTGAACATCACCTACGCGAAGTTGCTGAAGGAGCTGCTGCCGATGCCGCGCGATCCCAACGAGCCGATCCAGCCGCAGCTGCAGATCAGCAGCCAACCCTGAGCAGGGGAAATAACAATGGCCCTGGTGGACTCAGGCGTTGGGCCGCGACGACCACCAGCGCTCGACGCGATAGAGCAGCACCACCAGCAGCACCACCAGCCAGAACCACAGCTCCGGCGGGTTGGCGTTGAACAGGATCAGCAGCAACACCACCTCGCTCACCAGCCAGGGAAATTCCTGGCGCAGCAAGGGATTGCGGATCCGTGGCAGGGACGGCGACTTCACAGGGGAGCTCATGGAACGGTGTTGGGCTGGCGCAGGGAGGGCTGGTTCCAGCGCAGATCGATCCAAGGGGTGCGGAAGCCACCGGTGAGGGAGCGCAGGCCAGGGATCACGTAGCTGATCGGCGAGCGCCACTCCACGTAGGCATGGGTCGACACGGTGAGTCCGTCGCGGATCGGGAACACGCCACTCCCCCCCGAGAGGGTCCAGCGGTAGCCGTCCACGCTGGAGGGATCCCGCTCCAGCTCGATTTCACTGCGCATCACCGGCCCGTTCTTCGTGAGCGCCTGGGCCAGCTGCGCATTACCGGTGGTGGTGGAGATGTCGTCTTCGGTGGCGGGCAGGGTGAGCACCTGCGTCACCTTGCCCACGATGCCGCCGAAGCGGCCGCGCTGATTCCACTGCGGCACGACCTCCACGGGCAGCCCCAGCGGCAGGCGGCGGGCATCGGCGGGCGCAAAGTAGGACACCACTCGCAGCGGGCGGTCTTTAGCGCTGGGTTGTTCAGGCCGGCCGATCGTGCCCAGCCGCTGGCCGGTGCCCACGGTCTGGCCGGCGATCACCTGCAGATCCAACACCGTGCCGTTCCGGTCGGCATGCACCTTGCCGTCGTAGCCGATCTTGGCTTCGGTCACCTGGATCTGACGCTTGAGATCATCGATCTGATAGCGACGCTGCAGGGCCTGGGTCTCAATATTGAGCTTCACCTGCTGGTAATTGGTCACCACATTCTTCTCGTTGATCTTCACGTCATCGAGATTCACGCTGGTGCTGGTGAGCCCCTGCTCCGCCGACACCACCTCAGAAGAAAGCGGAGCCACCACCTCGCGCTGGGCCAGCCAATCAAGGTTGCGCAGTTTGCTGGAGTACGTCGATTGCAACTCGCCGTAGCGACGGCGATCTTCGGAAAACTTAGACAGAGATGTATCCAGGGCCCGCTTTTCGGTGAGCAGACGCAGGGCATCGCGCTCATCGAGCTGGGCGTTATGGCGCTCCAACTGACGCAGGTTGCCGCGCTGCTGGTCAAGCTGGCGCTCCAGCACCGGCAGATACAGCTGCATCAGCACCTGGCCGCGCGCTACCTGCTGTCCCTCTTTGACGAACAACTCCCGCACCTGGCCGCCGGCACGGGCGTTGAGGATGCCGGCGTTGTCGGGGTAGATCAACACGCCCATGCCTTCCACCTCGGTGGGCACTGGCCAGAACAAGGCCCACAGCACGAGCACACCGCCCACCCCCGCCAGGCTCACGCCCACCTGGTTCTGGTCGCTGAATCCGTTCCAGCGCGCCTGAAGCCGCTGCAGGGGGCCGCGGGGCATGGGCGCTGCAGCAGTGGAACTGGCCTGAGTCATGGCACCCAGCTTGCAGGATTCAAAGGCAGCTGTCAGCCCCCACCTACTCCGGCAGCCCTAGGCCCAGCTGCTGCAGGCGCCGCATCGCCGCTTCCGATCGCGCTCCCCCCGACACCAAGACCTGGGCCAGCAGGGGCGCCAACACCGGCACCTGGCTGAACCCCGCACTAAAGCCGGTGAACATCCACAAATCCGGCGCCTCTGCCAGCGGACCCACCAGGGGCAAGCCCTCACTGCAGAAGGCCACGGCCGCCTGGCGCAGGCAACCAGGCAGCGCCGCTAGCGGTGCCCCCCAGGCTTGCGCCGCCAGCTCTTGGCGCAGTTGCCTTTCCACCTCCAGAGGCGGCGGCCCTGGGCCCAGCTCCAGGCCTGGTCGCACCAGGGTGTGCTGGCCAAGAAGGGCCCCTTCTGCCCAGGGCACCAACCCGCCATCCACCAGCCACTCCGGCTGGCTCAGGCCAGCGGCGCGCCGCTCCAGAGCGACCCGCCCAAAGCTGAGCGGCAGCCAGGCAGCCGCTCGGCCCAGTGGCGCCGGGAAGGAGGCCAGCTGCAGCGCCGCCGCCCAGCTGCTGCGCAAGCGCTGGGGCAGGGCCGGCCAGAGCTGGCGGCAGTGAGCACCTGCCGCCAGCACCAGCTGGGCAGCCGGCAGGCTGGAGCCGTCACTGAGGGTAAATTCCCAACCTGCCCCAGCCTGCGGCTCCAAGCGCTCCACCCGGCCCGTTTTGCACCTCACTCCAGCCGCCGCCAGCGCTAGCGGCAAGCGCGCCGTCAGCACTGCGGAATCCACCTGGGCGAAGGGCAGCGGCCACCAGGCACTAAGGGGGCGCCAACCGGCGGCAGCCCCGTGCAAACGCAAGCGGCTGGGGCGCCAGCCCAGGTCACCATGGCGTTCCTGTAGGAGCCGCCAGCGCTTGGAGGCTCCTGCCGCCAAACGAGCTAAGGGGGTTGGAGCCAGGGGCCATCCCGGCAGAGCGCCATAACTGAGCTCTGAAGCGGAGCAAAGCCCATTAATGGCGGGGGCATCGACGACCGTCACCGACGCCCCCAGCTCCCGCAACGCCAAGGCCAAAAGACCACCAGCCAACCCAGCGCCAACGATCACCACATCGGCAGGAGCCGAAACCGTCACACCAGAAGAGTGAAGGAGGTGACGACCTGATGGAACATGTCCTTCACCTTGGCCCAACGAATCTCGTTGGTGCTGGCCGCAAATGTGTATAGCCGGCCGCGATCGAGAACCACGGTGGCCAACTCGTGGCGGTCGCGGTCTTCGAGGTGCACGGCATATTCAAGGTCGTAGAAGGTGCGGGGACCTTCCTGCCGCTCCGACGCCTCTACCAGCTCAGCCTGGCGGCCACTGCCCTCAGGGGCAATCACCGTGCGGCGCAGCTGCTCGCCGACCGCCACGGCGCTGCCGAGCTTTTCCAAGTCATTGGTGGGGTTCACCTCCGAGATCACCAGGCTGAGGGTTTCATCGCTGTTGATCAGGTCGTGGAACACCACCTGGGGGCCGCCACTCACCTGCACCCGCGTCCAACCGGTGGGATAGAGAAAGGCATAGCGGCCATCGGGGCTCTGGAAACCATTGAGCCCGGCTGCCGCAGCACTGCAAGCAACCAGCAGCCCCGCCAGCACCAAGGCAACCAGACGCGGCACAAAGGCGCGTAGGCCAGCCCGACTGCAAAAACCAGCCTGATTGCAAAAAACAGCCATGGCTCAAGGCGCGTTGCGTGGCGCCATTCTGCTGGGCAGCCGAGCCCCCAGGGGTCAGCATGGGCTCTTGATCTCCAGTCTCCCCATGCCACGCCAATTAACCTGGGTGGACCGGCAGCAGCGTCGTCACGATTCCCACTTCTTCCGCCTGCTGGACGGCTCCTTTCTGTTCCGCCTGGCCCTATCTGGTGCAGCGGCCATGGCGCTGCTGCTGCTGGTGAACAGCTACGCCACCTGCCGCAACAACCGCTGGGCCCCGGGGTGCCTTTGGCGGGATGCGGAGGCCCTGATCAGCGTCGGCAATGTGGAATCGCTGAGCATCGTGACGGCCGCCTTCCTCTACGTACTGGAGGCTCAAAAACGGCGCCAACGCGACAACATCGAGGCCTACGAGCTGCTGATGAACTGCAATGCCTCCGGCGTCAAATGGCTGGTGGGGCGTATTTCTGCTCTGGAAATCCTTAACAGCGCCGGGCTCCCAATCGACGGCCAGCAGCTAGCGGGCTTTGACCTACGCAATCTGCAGGCTGCCAACGGCCACTGGCACAACGTCAACCTAGAAGGGAGCGTGCTGCGCCGAGCCAACCTGGCCGGCACCGATCTGAGCGGATCCAACCTGCGCGGCGCTGATCTGCGCGATGCCGACTTGCGCGGCTCGATCCTGGTTGGCGCAGATCTTGAGGGTGCCCTGCTGGAAGGGGCCCAACTTGATGGGGCAGAACTTGATGGAGCACAACTTGATAGGGCCAGCCTCGATAGCGGTGCCCCCAATCCCAGCTGATCGAGCTGGCTGCCTAAGTTCTGAGCAATTGCGGCGGACTGCTGAGCGGCTTTACCCGCCCCCTGGCCAGGCTGATCGACCAGTTCGAGCGCTTACCTGGCATTGGCCCCCGCACGGCCCAGCGGCTTGCTCTGCACCTTTTGCGCCAGCCTGAGGAGCAGGTTCGCAACTTCGCCGACGCCCTACTGGCGGCCCGCAGCCAGGTGGGCCAGTGCAAGTGCTGCTTCCACCTCTCGGCCGAGCCGATCTGTGAGATCTGCCGCAACGAAGAGCGCGGCAACGGCCAGCTTTGTGTTGTGGCCGATTCCCGCGACCTGCTGGCGATGGAGCGCACCCGGGAGTTCAAGGGGCATTACCACGTGCTCTGCGGCTTGATCTCACCAATGGATGGCATCGGCCCCGAGCTGCTGCAGATCCAGCCCCTAGTGAACCGGGTCGACAAGGAGTCCATCACTGAGGTGATCCTGGCCCTGACTCCGAGTGTGGAAGGGGATACCACCAGCCTTTATTTAGCCCGGCTGCTCAAACCATTCACCACCGTGAGCCGCATTGCCTACGGCTTACCCGTCGGCAGCGAGCTGGAATACGCCGACGAAGTCACCCTGGCCCGGGCCTTTGAAGGTCGCCGCCAGGTGGAGTAAGGCCCATGACGCGCTACAGCGCCATCCACCCCACGGAACGGCTGCCCGAGTGGCTGCGGCGTCCAGTGGGCAATGCCTCAGCCCTGGAAAACGTGCAGGCATTGGTGAAGCAGCAGCGGCTGCACACCATCTGCGAGGAGGGCCGCTGCCCAAACCGAGCCGAGTGCTATGCCGCTGGCACCGCCACCTTTTTGCTGGGAGGCCCGATCTGCACCCGCAGCTGCGCCTTCTGCCAGGTGGAGAAGGGCCAGTCACCCCAGCCCCTAGATGCAGGCGAGGCCGAGCGGGTGGCCGAGGCAGTTGCCGCGCTCCAGCTCTCCTATGTGGTGCTCACGGCCGTGGCCCGCGACGACCTGGCCGACCACGGCGCCCACCTATTCACCACCGCCATGGCTGCGATCCGCCAGCGAACACCCGGAGTGGGCATTGAAGTGCTCACCCCCGACTTCTGGGGCGGCCATCGCGACGAACAGGAGGGGTTGGCGGCCCAACGCCAACGGCTGGCCGCAGTGCTGGCGGCGCAGCCCGCTTGCTTTAACCACAACCTCGAAACCGTGGAGCGCCTTCAGGGGGAGGTGCGCCGGGGCGCCACCTACCGCCGCTCCCTGGCCTTGTTGGCCGCTGCCCGCGAACTGGCGCCCGCCATCCCCACCAAGAGTGGGCTGATGCTGGGGCTGGGCGAAACCGAAGCAGAGGTGCTGCAGACGATGGGCGACCTGCGATCAGTCGATTGCCAGCGCCTCACCCTGGGCCAATACCTGCGCCCATCCCTTGCCCACATTCCGGTGGCTCGCTACTGGACTCCAGAAGAATTTGATCGGCTGGGAGCCAGGGCCAGGGAGATGGGGTTTGAGCAGGTGCGCAGCGGGCCGCTGGTTCGTAGCAGCTATCACGCAGCCCCTCAACCGACCAGCAATCGATAGGCGGCATCAAGGCGATGGAAGGCCGTCACCTCTCCACCTAGATCGGGGTGGTGATTTTTAGCCAGTCGCCGGTAAGCCCGCCGGATCTCGGCAGGGCTGGCACCGGGCGCCAAGCCCAGTAGTGCTAAGGCTTGCTGGCGAGGATCAGCTGCGCTGGCGGTTGTGCCAGAGCTGTCTGGGCTGCGTCGCAGCAACTCCTCCACGACCCGCATTGGGGCCTCCTCCAACCACTCCGGAGCGCGCGGACCATAGAGCGCAAAGGCCGCCCGCACAGCCCAACGCCAGCGGCAGTGGGGTCCCCGCAAGGCCTCAACCAGCTCAGAGCCCAGGCCGGGGCAGCGGCGGTTTAGCTCCTGTTCCAGCTCGAGTCGCGGATCCCACCACTGGCTGCGCAACTCCTCAACCAAACCCCGCAAGCCAGCGGGCGGCCCCAGGCGCAGCTCCTGCCAGCGGGGATGGGATGCCATGGCGGCTCCCCAGCGCTCCAGCCGCGCCGCGGTGATCCCGTGGGAAGCGGCGGATGTGACGCGGCTGCGAGCCCGATTGGGTGACCAAGCGTGCTGGGGCGACCAAGCGTGCTGCTGCGACCAAGCGTGCTGCTGCGACCAAGCGTGCTGGTCCAACTGCTGCCTCAGAGCCCGCACCTCCCGGCGCAGGCTCTCGTTTTCGGCCAGTAGCTCCTCCAGATTGGCCGTAACCGGAGGGGAGGTTGCAGAGGGGCGCCAGTGGCGGGGATCAAAACCCATCCAACCCCCTACCTCAACCCAGGATTCCATTCTTGCGGAGCACGGAGATGCCAGCAGCGGCATACTTGCCCCGATGCCGCTCCAAGCCAGTTGCAAGCCCCATCTGGAGCCTGTAAACGTTTGAGCGGCGCGGCACGATCCCCCAAGCGCCTGCTGGCACCCCTACTGCTGCTGGCAAGCCATGGGCTGCTGCCGCATTTAGTTTTGGCCCAGCCGGCGCCAACAGCCAGCTGGCTCGACCTCGACCTCAATCTGCAGGCCCAGCCCCTGGCCAACCCCAGCGGTGGCGAGCGTCAAGGCGCCAGCTGGATGCAGCAACTCACCTTGGGGGCAACACTCGGCAGCGGGCTGGCCAAGGAGCCGCAGCAGTGGCAAGAGGCCGACCACTGGCGCACCAACCTGCAGCTGATGCTGTTCAGCGGTGATGCCAACTACGCGGAGAGCCTCGGCGCCGCCTTCCCCCTGCAGAGCACGGCCCACCCCACCGGCCTCTGGCTCACCGAAGCCAGCGTGGAGCGTCAGCCAGGCCAGGGCGGTATCGGCATCAAGGCCGGGGTGTTCTCGCTCAATCCGGGGTTCGTCAGTGCACCGGTGCTTGATGCCTACGTGCACTCAGCCCTCAACGACACCCTCAACCTCAGTGTTGACGGGCTGCCAATCAACCCCTACACCGCCCCTGGCCTGCAGCTGAGTTGGCGACCAGAGCCCGCCGGCCGCTGGGGCGAATGGCACTACGGCGCCTTTCTGCTGGATCCCGAATACAGCCTGGCTTCCCTGTTCGGCGTCAACCCCGACCAACAGCGCCTCAACGGCCACCTCCAGATTGTGCAGTGGCGCTATGAACGCTTACCGGGAGCGGCGGCGATGCAAAAGCCAATCCGCGCCGGCGACCAGCAAATCGCCCGCCAGCTGCCACCGCCCCTCCTACAGATCGCCAGCGGCTACGTCGACAACCGCAGCACAGGCAACCTGGATGGGGCCGCCATGGCCACCCTCACCATGGCGGCGCCGCTACCGCTGGGGCTCGACAACCGCTTCTGGCTGGGCGTAAACGCCGGCTTTGAGTGGGACACCAACCCCATACCCCTGTTTCTCGGTGGGGGCTGGCTCAGTCAGGGGCTAGTGCCAGGCCGCCCCCTCGATGTACTGGCCCTAGGGATAGGCAACAGCCGCTTCAGCCCCAGCCTCTCGCCTGGCCAAAGCAGTGAAACCGTGCTCGAGCTCAACTACAGCTGGCTGGTGAACGCCAACCTCAGCCTTCAGCCGGTGCTGCAGCTGATCCTCAACCCCGATGGCAGCAACGCCGAACCGATCCTGGCGGCCGGCATCGGCTTGCAGCTGCAGTTTTGAAGCAGCTGCAAGCTGATGCCGGCTTCGAAATTGATCAACCCAGGCCCAGCCGCCGTCCACTGCGGCGCAGACCGTCGACGCAGTCCGCGCGCATGAGCAGACCCGCGCCACCCCAGATCAGCCGGGGGGCCAGATCGGCAACACCGGCATCGAGCTCCCGCAGGGGGCTGAAGCCCAGCTGGCGGAAGTAGCGCACCAGGCGGCGGTGCTGGGCCTCGCTGTCGCGGATGGCCAGGATCGTGGCCTGGCGGCAGGGGGTTGCCTCCAGGGCCCAGGCAAAGGTGGCCGCCCAGATCAAGGGGCCTACGGCGGCCGTGTTCTCCCCCTGCACCCGCATGGTGTCGAGGCGCAGGCCTGCGGGGCGGGGCAGGGCCCAGCCTTTGATCTCACCCAGCAGCACCAACCTCTCCCCATCCCTGCGCGCCACCCCCAGCCGCAGACTCCAGGCCAACCCAGCTGGCCGGCCCACCTGCAGGCGCAGCAACAGACCGCGTCTCCGGGCCTCCTGCTCCAGCTGCTCCAGACTCGGTGCTGGCAGAGGGCTGGGGTTGGGGCAGGTAAGTACCCCGGGGGAAGAGCTGGACATCCACAACCGCCACGGCCTGGGCCAGTCTCAACCGTTGCCCAACGGCCCTCCGTAGCGGGAGGCGGCCAATGTAGTCGCATATGCAGTGCTAAGCGTGTCAGAAGTAGTCGCAAGCCGGGTTTCGGTGCGGGATCTCAAGACCCATCTCTCCGAATGGCTGGCACGCGCTCAATCTGGCGAGGTGGTGGAAGTCACCTCCCATCGCAAACCCATCGCTCGCATCACGGCTCTGGACACAGCGGCTTCAGCCTCAACCAATCCGCTGCAGAAGGCGATTGATGCCGGCGTGATCAGCTGGAATGGCAAGAATCCTGTGATTCCTCCACCCGTAAAGCTGAATGATGGCGGGCCACTGATGAGTGACATCGTGATCGAAGATCGCAGCTAGGCACCGTGATCCTTTTTTGTGATACCTCTGCCCTTCTCAAGCTGTTCATCGACGAGCAGGGCAGCGACAGCATGATCGAGGCAAGCTCTTCATCTGACGTGATTACCCAGCTCACTCCGCACAGGGCGAACTGGTCGCATAGACTGGTACGCATATACCAGTTAGCCCATGTCGCGCAGTGCCGTCCAGTTTCAGAAAGGCCTCTCGCTGCCTGAGTTCCAAC